>JAISPZ010000019.1 GCA_031274555.1 Bacteroidales bacterium
TTTGGTGCGGTAAAAATTGGACGAGTTACTACTTAAAAGAAATGACTTTGTATGTCCCTGAAGGCAAATTCGTCGTTTATTACGAACATAACTGTTGGGGACGGTTCACTGTTGTGGAAATGATTGGCGCATCTGTTGAGGCTACGCGAGTAGAGCCGAAATCCATGTCTGCTGTCCTTGCGGCGAACGGTGAATTAGTGATAGAAAGCAATGACGCTCTTGCGGGTCGTCCTGCTTATCTGTATAATCTCTCTGGACAGCGTGTCGCAGCCAAACAATTGTCTGGCAGACGGACTACGCTTAATGTTAGCCATTTGTCCGCTGGTATGTATTTATTAAAATGCGGAAACGAAACACTCAAATTTGTTAAGCGATAGTAGTGGTTGAATTTGGTTTTGGTTTTAGTTGCACCCCAAAAGTTTTTTTAGCTTTTGGGGTGTTTTTTTGAGGGGTGCTATGCGTAAAAACGGAGTGTGAATAAAGAATTTTACGTAAATTCGCGGAAGGTGCGGATTTTACCTTGCCCGAAAATTTAATCACATGACGTATCTTAATCCATATTCAGCGCAGATAGCAGATTTATGTCAAAAGCATAATGTTAAAAGGCTTTTTGCGTTCGGCTCTGTCCTCACCAACCGATTTGATGAGCATAGTGATATAGATCTGATTGTCGATTTTGACAAACGAGCCGTAAAAGACTATTTTAATAATTATTTTGACTTCAAATATTCATTGGAAAATCTTTTTAACAGAGAAGTTGATTTATTGGAAGATCAACCTATCAAAAATTCTTATCTAAGAAAGAATATAGAAAATACAAAGACATTAGTTTATGGATGATAGTGTAAAAAAGCATCTGGAAGACATTTTAATTGCCATAGAAGAAATAAAGTGAGATGGACGGACTGCCGGGAGTTTCATTGCCTGTTGGGGTCTCGTCAGGGGTTGGGGATGTGCGGGGACAGAACGAGGGGGTGTGCCGTAGTTCGCTATTATTTTTGTAAATTCGCGGAAGTTTATTTATAACAAATTTCACTTTTTATGCAAAAAGATGCTATTATTTTTGAATTAATTCAAAAGGAAAAAAGTCGTCAAACGGAAGGTCTTGAACTGATTGCTTCCGAGAATTTTGTGTCGCCACAAGTTATGGAGGCGACGGGTTCTGTTTTAACAAACAAGTATGCGGAAGGGTATCCTTCGCGGCGTTATTATGGTGGTTGTCAAATCGTTGATTTGGTTGAGCAACTCGCGATAGACCGTCTAAAGGAATTGTTCGGCGCAGAGTATGCGAACGTGCAACCACATTCGGGAGCACAGGCGAATATGGCTGTTTTATTGACGTGCTTAGATCCCGGCGATACTTTTATGGGGCTTGACCTTTCTCATGGGGGACACCTTTCGCATGGCTCGCATGTTAATTCATCGGGCATACTTTATAATCATGTTGCATATACGGTTTCGCCCGACACAGGTCTTATTGACTATGACGTTATGGAAAAGGTTGCTTTGCGCGAAAAGCCAAAACTTATTATCGGCGGTGCTTCGGCGTACTCTCGCGATTGGGATTGGAAGCGTATGCGCGAAATTGCCGACGAAGTTGGGGCTATCCTCATGGCTGACATTGCTCATCCTGCGGGCTTGATTGCTCGCGGACTGTTGAATAATCCTGTTCCGTATTGTCACATCATAACTTCGACTACACATAAGACGTTGCGCGGTCCTCGCGGTGGCATTATTTTGATTGGTAAGGATTTTAACAATCCTTGGGGTTTTACTACTCCAAAAGGTGAGATAAAAAAAATGTCTGCGATGTTGGACTCTGCTGTGTTTCCAGGTATTCAGGGTGGTCCACTCGAACATGTTATCGCTGCTAAAGCTGTTGCATTTGGTGAATGTTTGACTGACGATTACTTGCGTTATGTTGAACAGGTCAAGCGTAATGCGTCTGTTATGGGCGAAGCGTTTGTGGCAAAGGGCTATAAGATAATTTCGGGCGGCACGGACAATCATTTACTCCTGATTGATTTGCGTACCAAATTCCCCTCTTTGACGGGTAAAGTTGCTGAAAATACTTTGGTTAAGGCTGATATTACAGTTAATAAAAATATGGTGCCTTTCGACAGTCGTATGCCGTTTATAACTTCGGGGATTCGCATTGGAACTCCTGCTATTACTACGCGTGGATTAGTTGAAAGTGATATGCCGAAAGTTGTTGATTTGATTGATGATGTGCTTTCGCATATCGACGATATTGCTGTTCTTGAGCGTGTGCGCAAGGAAGTGAATTCTATGATGAGTTCGCGTCCGCTATATGCGTGGTAGAGCGTTTCTTGGGGGTCGGTTTTTGAGCGTTTGGGGTCGGTTTTTGAGCGGGTGCGCTCTACTTTTGGGAAACTTTAAGAATCTTTTAACTTTTATTGGGAAAAATTAAGATTTGCATTGTGTAGTTTTGCACAATGAGAAGTTTTGTTTTTATTCTGTGTCTGTTTTTGGGGCAACTTTTGATGTGCGCGAAAGAGCCACCGTCTATGCAAAAGCCACCGTCTATGCAAGAGTCGCTGTCCGCGCAAGAGCCACCGTCTATGCAAGAGCCGTTGTCCGCGCAAGAACCGCCGTCTGCGCAAGAGCCACCGTCCGCGCAAGAGCCGCTGCCTGCGCGGGAACCACCGTCTGTGCAAGAAGGTTTGCCGTTTCGTATTGCATTTTGGAACGTTGAGAATTTTTTTGACTGTATTAACGACAGTACAAAAAATGACGATGAGTTTACTCCGTTTGGACTGCGGGCTTGGGGACGAAAAAAATACGATGCAAAATGTATTGCACTCTACAAGGTTATTGCTGCTATCAATGCCGAAAATCCTCTCGCATGTATTGGGTTGGCGGAAGTTGAAAATTCACGTGTGCTGCGTGATTTGTGTCGTGGCACTCCATTGAGGTTCTTGGGATTTGACTTTGTTCACTACGAGAGTGCCGACCCTCGCGGGATAGATGTGGCACTCCTGTATCCGCGGGAACTGCTGCAAGTAATATATTCAAGTGCCATTCCGCTTCTCTATTCAGGTGACAGCGTTGCACATTCAAGAGATATTTTGTACGTGAAAGCAGTTGCAGGTGGTTCTGATACGTTTCACTTTTTTGTCTGTCACTTCCCCTCAAAATTCGGTGGCGCACTGCAAACGGAAATTAAACGATACGAAGCGGGGGTGCTGCTACGACATAGTATCGACACTCTGCTCGCACGAACACCTTCGGCACAAATAATTGCTATGGGGGATTTTAACGGCGACCCTGACGAAAAGCCGTTGCAGGACGGTATCGGATATGGCAATGACAGTGCACCGTTAGTCAATCTTATGCTGCCATTTGTCGGCAAGCAGGGAAGTCACAAATTTCGCGAAAAATGGAGCATCATAGATCAGTTTATCGTAACAAAAAATTTGCCCTTGCGCGGTTTACGCGGTAATATTTTCAACCGCTCATTTCTTTTGATACCTGATAAAAATTATATGGGACAGAAAGTCTTCCGCACCTTTAACGGTCCGCGCTATCTCGGTGGCTATAGCGACCACTTGCCTGTGTACATTGACTTCGTAAAACATATTGACTTCGTAAAACAGAAATGAAAAGCACCACTATTTGTTAGCAGCTCGCTGTTCATTATTGTCATTACTATATTCCAAAATGTCACCCGGTTGGCAGTCTAATGTCTTACAAATTGCATCCAAGGTGCTAAAACGAATTGCTTTAGCCTTCCCTGTTTTTAGGATAGAAAGGTTAGATAATGTCAAATCAACTCTTTCGGAAAGTTCATTCAGTGAAATTTTTCGCTTTGCCATCATCACATCTAAATTTACAATAATTGACATAGATTAAATTGTTAAGTCGTTTTCAGATTTCATCTTTACGGCATTTTGCAAGAGTTTTTCAAATATTGCCGTAGCAGTTGCAACTACGATAGACACAAAAGAAGTAACAACACAAACGGCTATAAAACCCGCAGGGTCGTCTTCTTTGTTGTGGAATAACCATATATAGAGTCCTGCCATCACAATGAAAACACTTAGTATGACAGCACAATACTTTATACTCTTTAAAGCCTTGATAGACTTTGATGAGAATACTTTATCCTGTCTGATGTATCCAAGTAATTTGAACGCTTTGTACAACGCAACAAAAAAAGCGATTGACGCTGCATATCCGTACAAGATGAATGGATCTAAATAAATGCTGAGCAAGTCTAAGTTTACTGCTCTCCCCTCGGTTAAGGGAAATCGAATCAAAATGGCGAGTGCTACAATGCCAATAAGCACGACAACTGCCTGCAAAAAAATAATTGAAACTTTTTTCATACGTTTATAAATTGTTGTGAATAGGTCATAAAGAACTCGCACATAAACATTTATTTACCTGATTGTTGTTCGCGACTCGGCTATGTAAGCAAGCGTTCATTTATCACCATCGCAATATTTACGACAGGTGGTTGTTCGCGAAGGATACAAAGATAATAAATATTTATCGAAAAACAATAAATATTTATTGTTTTTCTGCGGGAAGAAGGGAGGTAAAAATTCTTAAACAAACAATCGTAACAGTCATAAATCACTCGTGGAGAGAGTAAGCACTAAATCCTGATAAGCCCCAATAATCAACAATAATTTTAGAAATTTATTCATGCGTTTATTTTTTTATTTCGTTTACCTGAATATTATTTAAGCCGTGATTGACAACTGACAATTTATTCATAATTTCATGTATATTTGTAAATCATGACAGCAACTCAACCCACACGAAGACTGCCTCTGGGCATACAAGACTTCGCCAAACTTCGCGAAGAAAAATTAGTTTATGTTGATAAAACAGGGTTTATACCTGAACTTACGGCGGTATCCAGCCCTTACTTCCTGTCACGCCCTCGCCGCTTTGGGAAAAGTCTTTTTATGTCCACTCTCAAATATTATTTCGAGGGAAGAAAAGATTTGTTCGAAGGATTAGCTATTGCAGAAGTTGAAAAAGATTGGACAAAATATCCTGTCTTTCACTTGGATTTTAATGCTGCCTCTTATGAAGATATGGACTCATTTAATGTCATCGTTGAAAGAAACTTGAGGCGTATTGAAAAAATATGGGGCAGAGATGAAGCCGAAAAAGATTTTCCAGACCGTTTCGCGGGAGCAATAGAACGTGCCTGCGAACAATCAGGAAAAGGCGTAGTAGTTCTCGTGGATGAGTACGACAAACCTCTGCTCAACACAAGAACAAAACCCGATTTGCACGAAAGAATTAAAGCTGCTTTAAAAGGCTTCTACGGAGTACTTAAATCCACAGACCAATACCTCCGTTTTGTGCTATTTACAGGAGTGACAAAATTCTCAAAAGTAAGTGTCTTCAGCGACCTGAATAATCTGACAGATCTTAGTACGGTAAACTACTTTTCGGCTGTTTGTGGTATTACGGAACAAGAATTGCTAACGCAATTTAAACCTGAGATACAGGCATTAGGCGAAGCACAAAACCTTACATACAACCAAACTGTTGCCAAGCTCAAAAAGTTGTACGACGGCTATCATTTTGCAGAAAAAAGTGAAGATATTTATAACCCATGGAGTTTGCTAAACTCGTTCTACAAAAAACAATTTACTTACGAATGGTTTAGGTCGGGAACGCCCACAATGCTCGTAGAAATGCTAAAAAGCGCGGATTACGATTTACCGAACTTAGAAGAAAACGTTTTTATTACCACGCAGGAAATTGACGATTTTCGTTTAGACAGCCCATATCCAATACCATTGTTATACCAGACAGGATACTTAACTATTAAAAAATTTGATACCATACTTAATACTTATAATATGGGATTTCCCAATGAAGAAGTCAAGTACGGATTTTTAAATGAATTACTGCCCGTCTATATATCAAAACCTAAGGGATGGTCGTCAAGTTGGATTGCAACGATAATTCGGGATATGTACAATGAAGATTTGGAAGATCTAATGCTACAACTGACATCTTTTTTCGCGGATATTCCATACGTTTTAGAAAACAAGACAGAAAAGCATTTTCAAACGATTTTTTACTTGGTCTTTACTCTTGTTGGGCAAATCGTAAAAGTGGAAAAATACAGTTCCGCCGGACGTGCAGATGCGGTAATGGAAGTAAAGGACAAGGTTTACATCTTTGAGTTTAAACTCACCGACAACGCCACCGCCGAAGAAGCGCTACAGCAGATAGAAGAAAGCGGTTACGCCACGCCGTATCTCGCTTCAGGCAAGAAAATCATAAAGATTGGTATTGCGTTCGACAACAAAACTCGCACTATCGGCGAGTGGAGGTCAGTTGTTAATTGTTAATTGTCAATTGTCAATTGTCAATTATTGCTGACGCGGTTAGAATTTAGAATGTAGAATTTAGAATGTAGAATTATTGCTGACGCGGTTGCTGTTTGTGCATATCGTTCGTGCCTGTGACCGTTGTTGGTGCTCGTAATTCGTAATTCGTAATTGGACAAGGCGGTGGGTCGCGTTAGGGATTGCAGCGAAAATCCTTTTTGCAGCGGAGGGCTTCAAGGGGCGGGCAAAAAGATTGTAGCGGAAAGCCCGACCCCGCACGAAGCTCTGCGAGGGCGGGGAAACGCCATAATATAAAGGACTAACCGCCGAAACAATTTCTAAATCCTGATAAGCCCCAATAGCTCCTGTTCCGCTGCCACCGCCTGTTTTTCCAATATGGCTGCCTGCCCCAACAGGGACACTTTGACGGCTTCGTCTTTAATGCCTGCTGCGTTAATTTTTACGTTAAGACCTGCGCCCAGCACCGCAGCGCGTGCGCAGAGAGCACCAACACCTGCGTCTGTAACGGAATTGGGATTGCCTGTCTGTATCATCGCACGCAGAAGGTCGAACGTTTTAAAAGAAACATTCATCGTGCGTAGAGGCACTTCGGCTGCATATATTGTCGCAGCCTGAATGTTCTCCGCCCGCGTGGTGTCTTCTTTCGGCAACGCAAAAGCGTCCATTATTTTATTAAATGCGACTGTGTCCTCATCGACTAACAACAATAACTCCTTTTTGAGTGCCTGCCCCTTCTCTGCCCAATCCGAGAACTCTTTCCAACGGTCGTCCCATCCCCTTTTGCCCGCTGACAGATTGGCAACCATCGCACCCAGAGAGGCAGCCAACGCACCGACATAAGCCGAAATAGAGCCGCCACCGGGAGCAGGACTTTCGCTCGCCGTCTCGTTAGCAAAGCCCTCACAGCTCAAATCCACAAGCTGTTTTGAGGTTGTCCCCTTTTCCATCAAAAACTCTATCACTTTTTCGCTCGCCTTAAACGGCTTCAAATCGTCAAGCCCCATTGACTTAACAGCGATTTTTATTATCTCATCCTCGCTTACACCAAGCGAACGCTGCTGTTTTGCAAGATAATATTTACCTGCATCTATCAAACATTGTCTGGGGATGAGTCCGACTATCTCCGCACCTGTCACACGAATACCTCTCGCAGCAGCAGCGCGACACACTTCGTCAAACGCAATATGCACAGGAGTAACATTAGTGTTTGTCATATTCATAGATACCTGCGCTATACCGTATTCGTCAATATACCATCCGATAGCTTTTGTTGCCTTGAGTGTGCCCTTGTCCCCATTCACACGACCTTTTTCGCGCACGTCAAACGCTATCGCGTTGGCACGCCGAACGGACGTAGTATTAAGATTGTAATTTATCGCCACAAGAAAATCGCGTGCACCGATAACAGACGCACCACTGCGAGCGTTAAACGTCGCCGGACCAAAATCGGGTTTCCATTCCTGCTGAACGATTTTTGCGGACAGCCCCTCATACTCGCCGCTGCGACAGAAAGCCAGATTGCGCCGTTCGGGAGTGAACGCCGCATATTCATAAGCATACACAGGAATACCAAGCTCCTCACCCACCCTCATACCAAGCGCATGGGCATATTCAACCGTTTCTTCCATCGTTATGCCACTCACAGGAATGAGCGGACATACGTCCACCGCACCTATTCGAGGGTGCGCACCACAGTGTTTACGCATATCAATAACTTCCGCTGCTTTCCTGAACGCCTGAAAAGCCGCTTCCACAACCGCCGCAGGCGAGCCAACAAAAGTTACAACAGTGCGATTGGTAGCTGCTCCAGCATCAACATCAAGCAGCGATACTCCCTCTACTTTTTCAATAACATCAGTAATCTGTTTAATCACCGAAAGGTCACGTCCCTCACTAAAATTTGGAACACATTCAATAATTTGTTTCATATTGTTAAAAATTATCTCCCAAAGTTCGGAAATTTTGCGGATTTTAATGTAATTTCGCGTACAGAAAAAATTAAAAATTATTTTTATGTTTAAAAATCATCCAAAAGGACTTATAGGAGCAGCGTTATCCAATATGGGCGAACGCTTTGGCTTCTACATCATGATGGCGATCCTGACGCTATTCATTTCAGCGAAATTCGGTCTTGACGAAAAGACGACAGGCTACATCTATTCGGCATTTTACGCCTCAATCTACATTTTAGCATTGTTAGGCGGACTAATTGCCGACAGGTCGCGCAACTACAAAAGTACCATCTTGTGGGGTATCATCATCATGGCACTCGGCTACGTTTTTATAGCCATCCCAACCCCGACACCTGTTCCCAACCAAGCACTCTACCTTACAATAACTTGTTTCGGACTTCTTGTTATTGCCTTTGGTAACGGTCTTTTCAAGGGAAATCTGCAGGCACTTGTCGGACAGATGTACGATGACCCAAAATATAGCAAACACCGCGATTCGGGTTTCCAGATTTTTTATATGTTCATAAATATTGGTGGATTTTTTGCTCCATGGATTGCTATTGCGGTAAGAAACTGGTGGCTGAAATTTAATGGCTTTGACTATAACGCCGACCTGCCAGAACTATGTCACGATTTCATCAAAGAGGGGGCTGCAATGAGCACTACCGCTGTAGAAAAACTTCAAACATTTGCAAACGAAGTTATGCTTAACGGCGACAAAGTTACTGACCTTAACGCATTTTCAAGCAACTACTTAAACGTATTCAATCATGGTTTCCAATACGCTTTTTGGGCTGCTATGGTGGCTATGATAATCTCACTGTTCATCTACCTTTATAACAAAAATAAATTCCCTAATCCCGCGTCAAAAAACACCGATAAGAACGCTGTAAGTAAAGAAGAAATCAAGATGAGTGTTGCCGAAATTCGTCAGCGCGTAATCGCACTCTTTGCCGTTTTCGGTATAGTTATTTTCTTTTGGTTCTCGTTTCATCAGAACGGATATTCACTCACATATTTTGCTCGCGACTACATAAATCTCAATATTATAGACATCGACCTCGGCTTCACAACAATTAAAGGCGCAGAAATTTTCCAATGCGTTAATCCATTCTTTGTTGTATTCCTGACACCGCTCATAATATGGCTTTTCGGTAGCATGAAAAAACGCGACAAAGAGCCGTCCACACCTGTGAAAATCGCTATCGGTATGGGTATTGCCGCTTTAGCATACGTGTTTATGCTACTCGTTTCGATATACTTGCCAAATCAAGCGTCCCTCGACGATATGTCCGCAGGAGATTTATCCATCATGAAACTCTCCCCAATGGTAATGGTAGGAATGTACTTCATCCTGACCGTTGCCGAATTATTTATATCGCCACTCGGACTTTCATTCGTGTCAAAAGTCGCTCCGCCACATTTACAAGGCGTGATGCAAGGCTGCTGGCTCGCTGCGACAGCCGTTGGCAACCTAATCCTCTTTATCGGAGGACTGCTCTACACAAGCGTTCCGTTGTGGGCTTGCTGGCTCGTGTTCGCTGTTGCTTGCGGACTGTCAATGCTCGTAATGCTTTCAATGGTTCGCTGGTTAGAGCGGATTGCGAAGTAAAGATTGAGGCTTGTGGGTCTGTAGGGTCTGTTGAGGCTTGTGGGGGATGTTGGGGGTTGTGGGGTCTGTTGGGGGGTTGTTGAGGATGTTGGGGCGTTCCCCTCTTGCCTTGAGGTGCATTAAGGCAAGAGGGTCGGGCTTTCGCCTGTATCTTTTTTGTATCGGACAATCACAAACGCCCCTCACTAACAGCAACAGGCAGACCTCTCGTCACCAACCACAAAAAAGGATGTCGGCTCAATCCCTAACGCAAGCCCCCGCACTGCCCCACCCGTGCGGACTATGCCGAGCGTGAGCGACTTCATTGCGAAGCAATAATCCCTAACGCGCCCCCCGCACGTCCTAATACCACTAATATAAATAAAAAAACCGGTATCTTTGTCATAAATTTAAAAAATTAATTTATGACATCAAATCAATCATTAGTCCAAAGCCTACTATGCAGGCATCAATTATCACTTAATTTGTTATCTCCTTTTAAGGAAGATTTTCCTGAACAACTCGTATCTGACTACATCTCAAATCACTTGCACGGTAAGACACGTGAAAA
>JAISPZ010000021.1 GCA_031274555.1 Bacteroidales bacterium
GAAAGAGCGAACACAGGTCGTAATTCGTGGTTGATAATTTGTGATTGGATAAGGCGTTGGGGAGTGGGGGGGTGCGCGGGGGTGTGCGGTGGGGCGGGCTGCGCGGGGGTAGGTGGGAGTTGGGGAGCGGGAGGCGTGCGGTGTGGCGGGCGGGGGTGGGCGTGCGGTGGGGGCGGAAAAAGCGGACACAGGTCGTAATTTGTGGTTGATAATTTGTGATTGGATATGGCGTTGGGCGCGTGAGGGATTATTGCTTCGCAATGAAGTCGCTCTCGCTCGGCATAGTCCGCGCAAGCGCGTCCTCTGCCCTCGCTTACTCGCGACTTTGTAGCGGAAATCCTTTTGCCTGCGAGGGCTTGAGGGCTGTCGGTGGTGGTAGGTGGGGTGGTGGGTTTGGGGTGGGGTGTTTGTTTTGCGAACAGGCGGGCAAAAGATTGCAGCGGATAGCCCGACCCTGCGGAAAGGCACTCCCTCGCCGTCCGCAGGGGCACGCCCAAAAAACATAAGCGGAGATTTTTACCCGCCGTAGCTGTGGACACCACCGAGCAGGAAGCTGACCCCGAAATAGGTCATTATAATGGATAGAAAGGCTATGGCGACGGATAAATGGTAGTATGTTGGCTTTTTCAAGAATGGCAGGCTGTTTTCATGGAGAATGACACAGTAGGCGAGTAGGGATATTAATGCCCAGACTTCTTTGGGGTCCCAGCCCCAATATCTGCCCCAACTGACGTTTGCCCACACAGAACCGAGAGCAATTCCTGTCGCTAACAGGGCAATTGCGGGATATAACAGGACTTTGGACAGGTTTGTGATTTGATTGAGATACTCTTGGCTTTTTATTTTTAATGCTTTCAAAATGAAAAAGATAATCGAAAGCATTAGGGCAAATGCGAACAGGGAGTACGAGAGCATCATTGCGGTAACATGGATAACGAGCCAGGGGGAGTTTAGAACAGGCATTAACGGCGTTATCTTTGGGTTGATCATGTTGAGTGTCGCAATCAGTAACACAAATCCTGAAAGCATATTTCCTGCGAGAGGAAACAGGTTGGATTTTCTAAAAAATATTAACGAGAATAACAGTATTGTCCACGCGATAAAGAGTAGTGTTTCGTAAAGTCCGCTTAACGGAAAATGTCCTGAAATATACCACCGCACAATCATCGCGAAAGTGAGCAGACAGAACGAAACGAGCATTTGGATAAAGAGAATACGGTTTAACCTGCGTGATGTTTTTAACAGTATCACTACGAATGAGAGGATGGCAAAAGTGAGGTTAAACATAAAAAGAAATTTCACAATATCATATTTGTTGTAAAATATTTCTGTCGCTGTTTTTCTTTCGGAGATAGCACCTGCTTTGGCGCGGGAGACTTGATATTCGCCAAGTTTGCTTAAAATGTTGCCAGACATTGAAGTGTCGTTATGCCGCACGGATTCAAAAAGAAATTGCAAAATATTCGCTGCGAATAATGTGTCTTCGGAATTTAGAAAGGAGAGTTCGTCACTTGATGAGTACCATTCGCTTTCAAATGGAAATAATTGTAGATTTTGTCCTTTGTATAACTGTACGAGAAGGCTGTATTTTTCTTCTATCTCTCTGATTGCTCTGCTGTTGAAGTCTATCTGTGTCGTGGTCTGCATGGCGAGAGCTAACTTTTGCAGAGAAGTGTGTTTTTCAATTTTTAAGGATTTTATCGCTCCGTCATTTTTTATTTTAATAATGTTTTCGTATTGCCAATCTTCGGGATAAAACATCCAGCCCGCTAAAACTTGAACGGCGTTGAAATCTTTATACGTGGGTTTTCCATAGACTTTTGTGACAAGTTCTTTTGCATAAGTGTTTATGGGGGCAATTCTGCCGTTATAAAAAATAGATAATTTTCCAAGACTTTCTGCCTCTTTGACGGATATTGTTTTTTGAGCCGAAATACTCTGAAAGCCTGTCAGAAATATGGCTGTGAACAGAAATACTTTTTTGAACAGTTCTCTGTATCTTCCTGATTTGCTCACGAACGCCCATATTACGGATAGCAGTAGCAGGATATATCCAATGTAAACGAGTGTCATTCCTGTAACATCGTGGGTGACCATCAAAATGCTTCCCTGCAAATCATCGTCAAAACTCGCCTGATAAAATCTATATCCTTTGTACTTTGCGATATTGTTCATAGAGATTGTTTCTTCGACAACGTTCGCTCCGTCTGTGATTTTAATCTTGCTGACATAATCCATCGGAGAGTTTGTTCCGATATAATCAATCTTTTGAAATTCTTTTAGCTGTACATCAAACGGTAAACTGATATTATATATTTCTGTCTCGCCGTCTGTCCTTAAATGAACTTGTCCCCGCTCCGAACTAAGGAACGAGGACAGTCCACCAACTAAAATAACACCAATGGAAATATGGATAAGAAGTGAGTGTTTTGAAATTGCGCTTCGCGCGTTTGTGCTCCACGAGTTCCGTGCGCTCTGCGAGTTCCGTGTGCTCTGCGAGTTCCGTGCGCTCTGCGAGTTCCGTGCGCTCCACGAGTTCCATGCGCTCCATAAAAATATCACCGCAAGGAATGACATAAACCACCACGAATGATAAACATTGGAAATAACATAGTCACTTCCTGTTTTATTTTCGACAAATGTGGTTACTGCCAATAAAATTATCAACGCGATAAGTAAAAATTGTGGGACTTTCTTCATCTTTTTTCAGTTCATGTTGTAATCGCAAAAACTTGTGCGGAAATTTGCAAAAGGAAACTTTAAATCGCCTTTAAATCGCCTTTAAATTGCCTCGAGGAATTTTACAACAGCAGCACGTTGGTCTTTTGTGAGGTTTCTAAACTTGTCACGCGCAGCAGCAGCTTCGCCGCCATGCCACAAAATAGCTTCTTCGTAACTTCTTGCACGCATATCGTGAAGATGTTCGTCGTAGCCTGTAACCATTTTAGACAATCCACGTCCCCAAAGTGGGGTAGTACGGCAATACAGTCTTAACCCTGGCTCTTTCATATTCAAATTATGGCGCAACAGGTCGGTGTAGGGCCATATCTTTTGGTTGGAAAACCCTGGAATACGAGTATCTTCGCCTGTAGTCCATGATGGCTTATGACAGGCAGTACATCCCATATCGTAAAAATGCTTTTTGCCCTCTTTAACGGTTTCGTCATCCAAGTTTCTTGCAGCGGGAACGGCAAGTCCTCTATGCCAAATCATAAAGTCATCAAAGTCTTTCGTGGTCATTTCTGCCTCTAACGAAGTGGACATTAAATAGTTATAGACACTGTCGGACGATATTCCAAGCACATTCTGAACGTCTGTATTATTTGCCATAGCAGTGGCGTACGCAGTGGTGATGTAGTGGTATCTTCTGTCGGGACGCGTTACGTTCGTAATATTCCAAATAGCATTTGCACCCGGTCCATTTTGCAGCGTACTGCGTGTACATCCGTAAGTATATCTGCCAACTTTCATCGTACCGTTTTCGTCTGCCGCGTACGGCAGGTCGGGCATACCTTGACAGTAACCGCGAGCCTGCTGCTTGGCGTGTTCGTCAATTAAATCCTGTTCAGTGATAGCATCCAGCAATCCTGTCCCATAAATACCGATAGTCGCTTCTATTGCTACGTTATACTTGGCAGGAACGAGTTCGGGCAACATGGCATTCGGGTCTATCGAAACGGTGGGGTAGATCAGGGAATATGTTTCGCCGTCAGGGTACTTGTTGCCAAATTCATCTATGTGGTTATGCCAAGTGATTGTAATTCCACTTTCGTTTATCGGCGGTAAAAACGGATGTGTTGCTCTTGTCTGTGGCATGCCTGTAAATTGAGGACAGAGCTTGCCGTCGTCATCGTAAATAACGAGCAGATAGCCGTTGCCGTAGTCGTCGGCATTATAACGCTCCATCCTGCGACCGTGACCGTAGCTTGGGTGACAGTCCTTACACGAAGAACGGATGTACGCGGGACCTAAGCCTGAAAAAGGTGTGCTTCCATCTCCAGAAACAAATCGTCCCTCAAACAAGGTTTCGCCTCTCAAAAAAGCAATAGCATCCGTAACGGCTGGAGCAGGTTGTTCATAAGCCTTACTTGTTGATAAAAAGGTCGTTCCGTTTTTACCTCCTGTGTAGTACTCTTCGCCGAGTTCAGGCTCACCGGGGTCGATATTGGGATTGCGGATACAACTTACCGATGAAATTACGGCTGATGAAACTATGGCTAAAACTGCCAAAATGGGTCTAATTGATTGAATTGGTGCAAAAATCTTCATTGTTCTATAATATATTGCTAATTTTCGACAGTGATATGTTGAGGTCATCACAAGCTGTTATTGCCGCTTGTGCACCCTCTAAATTATCTAAATGATTTCTAAATGGTTCTCCTATTGCTCTGATTTTTTCTTTTGCCTTACTGATATTTGCTTTTATCTCGGCATCTAAATCAGGGTTGTTTTTTGCAAGAAAACTGCTTAATGAAGCATCCTGTAATCCATCCACACTGCCAAGATAAGAATTTTCTATACTCTCAATATTGTTTACAAAGTCGGTTATTGAGTTCCAGCTATACCACGACTCAACCTGAAGCACATCTTGGCTGGAAACAGGGTCGGTAATCTTTGCATTACCTACTTCGTCTGCGATAGCCATACATCCTTCGATAATTTCTTCAATTCCTGCTCTTGGAGTGCTGTAGCGGCTTCCTGCCTTTCCTGCGTTTTTCATTTCAAACCCAAAGTTAGTGGAAATTGATAACTCCGCGTCTTCAATAATTTGTTTTTTCTCGTCAGTTAGCTCATCAACTCCTCTCCAGCCGCCTTCAAGTAAAATGCAGTCCTCTGCCAATACCTGCGCTATGGCACGCAAATATACTAATTCTTCGGGAGTAATACTCGACGCTGGTCGCGGCTGACCATCTCTGAATAAAACATATTCGATGGCGTGAAAGCCGACTAAGCTCGCGCCAAAATTATTTCTTGCATATTCGCCGTCTATATCTAAAACGTCCGCTCTGGCAAGCACTTGATCTAATGCGCCTTTGTCAAGGGGCCAAGAATCCAAATGTGGGTCTAAACTGCTGTATTCCGCAGGACCAAAAAGAAATGCTTCGCTTTTTTCCCAAAAACTTCTTGTTTCCTTCCATTTGTTAGCTGCTTGCGCAACTTTTGCATCTGTTAAATCTTCGTTTAATTCTTCGCACAGGGCGTAAAGTTGAACTGCGTTATCTGCCATATTTTTGTAGGTGACGATAACTGTGTTATCAACATAGCTTGCGAGAATTGACAGGTATTCCTGATCTCTGTCGTCTTCGACAGGAACAGTCCTCTCGCAAGACGTTAGAGAGATAGCCAAAATAGCAGACAGTAAAAGAGTAATGTGTTTTTTCATACGGTTATAATTTTTTGTTAATAGGTCGTATGGAACTCGCCAATAAACATTTGCCTTTGGGTGGCAACGTTTGTCATGCTCGTTTCATACGTTTGTAATTTTTTGTTAATAGGTCGTATGGAACTCGCCAATAAACATTTGCCTTTGGGTGGCAACGTTTGTCATGCTCGTTTCATACGGTTGTAATTTTTTGTTAATAGGTCGTATGGAACTCGCCAATAAACATTTGCCTTTGGGTGGCAACGTTTGTCATGCTCGTTTCATGTGTTTATAAATTTTTGTTAATGTTAATAGGTCGTATTGAACTTGCCGACAAATAATCGTCATGCTCGTTTCATAATGGTTAGTATTTATCAGTTAAAAAAGGTCGTATTGAACTTGCCGACAAATAATCGTCATGCTTGTTTCATAATGGTTAGTATTTATCAGTTAAAAAATGACGAGTAAACAATTCCGATTGAAATTGTGTTCTCGTCATTATAATTAGTTTTCGGGAAAAAGCGTGAACTATATTCTATCTTGATTGCAACCTCTTTGATTGGATAAAAATTTATTCCGCTTGAAACAATATATTTCCTGTACTTGTTATCTTGAAGTATGCCACTTGCCGTTTTGTACATAGAGTTTACGTAGCCAAAATGTTCGAAGAAATAAAGTTTCATCTTGTTTAAACTTTTGATTGACGAAAAAATATCGTACCCTGCATTAATAGTATAACACATCGCATCAGACGCAACGTTAGTACGTGGGGACGGCGAATTTTTTGACATATTTTTATTTATTCGCGAAATCTCTTTTGAATCGAATAAATGTCCGTAATCAAAGTTTCCATATAGCCACACACCGTAATCTTTGTAGGTAAAGTCAAGAGTTCCTAAAATGAGAGTACCATTGACTTTACTGTAATTGTCGGACTTCAAACTGTTTTTTGCCGTATTTCCGAAATATCCACTTAATCCAAGCCGTAAGCCTTTGACAGAGCTGTTGTCTATTCTGAAACTCCCCGCCAACGTATTTGCTATAGTAAATTCGTGGGTAGAAGTAGATCCATCTTTAATAAAGTTGGCATCGTTAAACATTTCGGCACTTAAACCTGAAAGAAGCTGAAACTCATATCTCCATTTTTTACGCTCGCCCCATAAACTTATACCTGTCTGATGCCACGTAGATGGGAAGATTGTAGTTTCTTCTTCTTGCCTTAACACAGAGAAAAATTCAGTAGGCAAATGAAACTGATTTGTAAGACCAATAGGGACAATAATATGACCAACTCTGATATTTAGTGCTTCGTTTAAAAAAGATTTTTGTATCCAAAACTGTTCAATGTTTACCTCGCCTCCTTTTTCTATTTCTGTTTCGTATTCACCAAATTCTTCATTTTCTATCTCTATTGCACCACCCATTCCGCCATGCTCAAATTCTATCTCGGAATACATTGTCCAATTATTTTTGAATTTATAGCCGAGAACGAAAACAACGTGTGGCAGATCCACTCGTCCGTAGCCTTTTGCATCCTTGTAATTTTCAGGGTAAGAGTATCGGTTGAAATTGCTGCTGTACAAAAAGCCTTGCCCTACAGCTTCGCCATACCCGCCGAGTATAAGATTTTCGCGAAACTTTTTAAGAAAGGGCTGTGAAGTATCTCTCTGTCCGGGCTGTCTGGGCTGTCTGGGACGTTGTTTTTCGGTACGGTCTAATTTTGCAGTGCTGTTTGACTTTTCAGCACTGTCTAATTTTGAAGTGCTGTCTGACTTTGCAGTGCTCTCTAACTTTGCAGTGCTCTCTAACTTTGCAGCACGTTCCAATTTTTCGATACGTTCTAACAGTTGCTGATAATCAGACTTCTTCAATACCATCGTATCGTCCGTTTGAGAGAACAGCGTACTGTTGATGCCCAGAGTCACCAGAGTCAAAACGGCAAGGAATATTTTTTTACGCATAACATTCACAATTATATAGTAAACTACAATAAACGCTGCAAAAATAAAAAAAGATACACTTTATATCCTTACGCATAACGGAGAATAACTTTAATATAACGGAAAAAATGAGTTTCATTCGTTTATGGAGGTGCTATATTCATGGTGTTATCATGGTGTTATCATGGTGTTATTATGGTGTTATTATGGCGTTCCCCCGCCCCTCGCAAGCTCGTGGCGGGGTCGGGCTTTCGCTCCAATCTTTTTTGCTCGCCACAAATTAATGTCCTGCAATAAAGCCACCAATAAAGCCTTATACTGCCGACAGTCCCTAAATCCCTGCTGCAAAAAAGGATTTCCGCTACAATCCCTAACGCAAGCCCCCGCCCTGTTCAATTACGAATTATCAATTACGAATTACGAGTGCGACACCTCTTTCGTGCCGACCCACCCGCCACTGCCCACAGCCCCTGCCCGCAAGCCACCGCACACCCCCGCTCGCTCGTCCGCCCTCGCCCGCCACCCGCCCTCGCCCCACCACAACACCCACCCACTCGCCCGTCCGCCTCCCACCCCCCCGCCCCTTAATGCCACTAATATAAATAAAAAAATCGTATCTTTGTCATAAATTTAAAAAATTAATTTATGACATCAAATCAATCATTAGTCCAGAGCCTACTATGCAGGCATCAATTATCACTTAATTTGTTATCTCCTTTTAAGGAAGATTTTCCTGAACAACTCGTATCTGACTACATCTCAAATCACTTGCACGGTAAGACACGTGAAAA
>JAISPZ010000033.1 GCA_031274555.1 Bacteroidales bacterium
AATCAATTACGAATTACGAATTACGAATTACGAACCATACGGTTGATGTTTGTATATTGCTTGGTATTGCTTAATTACGTTCCACGTTTGCCGAACAACAGAATCAATTACGAATTAAAACAAACATCAGCACTATGCACAAATAGTAAGCACAAACAGGAGTTGCGTCAGCAATAATTCTACATTCTACATTCTACATTCTGACCCGCGTCAGCCGTAATTGACAATTAACAATTAACAATTGACAATTAACAGCCGTTTTTACCGCAACTTGGCTTGGCTTAATTGCAGCGCACCCAGAAATCAACATCCGAATAGTTACAGTCATGCCCATATCTCATTGTTTTCGCACCCCCGCCGACACCAAACCCTATTTTTGAGTTTTCTTAATTTTAATTTCTTGCGACCCCTTTTTGGGGGTGGCAATGACGAAGTTGGGAAAAATCATAGAAGAAATTCATCAAGGTTTTCAGAATATACGATAAATTCGGAATTAAATCCCCGAAATCGGCTGTTTTTCAAGTATGGTAAAACATTTCTTCTATAAATTTTGGCGAAACGTTCATTCGTTTGTGTGTCAGGTCAAACGCATTATATCCTCTGATGATTGCTCAAAAGGATAAAGTTTCTTTTTTGATGGAGATTTATCCTGTTTGTCCTGCTTGCGTCTTACGGTATGCTTGAATTTTAAAAGTGCAAGGTCTATCTCATAACTTGTTTCAGTGTCAGTCGTAACCATATTCTCACCCAAAATATCGGCAATAATATCTCCACTTTTTTGAGCAAGCAACCTCTGCCCTGCCTCGTCTTTCGTAGTTGATAGTTGAACCACATTGCGTGCCAACTCCCTCAACTGCGCAAAAGTTTCTACTATTGTAAGCGTTGTTTGTACGGCTCGCGGGCTTTTTAGAATAGTGGCAAGCATATAGAGTCCTTTCTCAGTAAAGGCTTTAGGGGATGTCCGTGTCATAGACAAATTTGCGGTCAAAAATTTTGACCGCAAATCTCTAAATTCCTTTTTATCAAGCTCTAAGACATATCCATCTGGAAACTTTTCAGGATTATTGCTTACGGCTTGATTAATATGCTTTGTTTCTACTCCATACAATCCAGCAATGTCGCTGTCGAGGATTACTTGTTGTTCACGAATGGTGATAATTTTGTCTTTCACCTGCTCGTAGTTAATGACTTCATTCATTTGTTTTCTGTTTTAAATGGTTTAATAAAACAAAAATAACACAGGCAAATCAGGTCACCAAATATTTTTTCACAAAAATTCTTAAATGTTAAGATTTTTTGTGATTTGGGTTAAAATTATCTTAAAATGGGCTATACGATTGCTTGCAAACATATCAGTAAAGGCTTTATTTTAGGCAGGGAACATTTTATAATGCGTTTGCCCTGGAAATTCCTGCGAAAGGAGTAATGTTGTTTGAAATTTGTTGTATCTCTGCCATCTGAAAATTCACATTTGTTGTATAGTAACACCGAATTTAGTGAAAATTTTTCCAACAGCAAAGCGTTACAAATGTTTATTTGATAACGCCTTGCTTGTTTTAGCGAAAAATAATTGCGGATTTAAGGAAAATGATGTTTTTACGTATTTTCAACGAATAAAATTTGCATATATCAATTTTATTCTCTATTTTTGCAAAAAAATTGAAGATATATGAAATACAAGAACGCAATACAAACGTGACATGATATTAGAATTAAAAATAAAGAACTTTCTATCGTTCAAAGATGAAGTGACATTCTGTTTTGAAGCGACAAGGGATAAATCATTTGAAGATTATCAAGTGGTAGAAGTAGCTCCGAATACTCGAATTTTAAGATTAGCCGTTGTCTATGGTGCAAATGCTTCAGGGAAAAGTAATTTGTTGAATGTTTTTGATTTTCTCATACATTTTTGGTTTGATATACCGGAAGACAAGGACGAACCTACAGGTGTTGTTCCGTTTCTGTTGGACAAGGAAACTCCACAGGAACCATCCGAATTTTCTCTGACATTCTACGTAAATGGCACGAAACATCTTTACGCGCTTATATTGGACAGGAAAAACGTTATTTCCGAAAAACTGTTTATCTATCCCGGAACGCAACCCGCACTTCTTTTTGACAGGAAACTGAATTCAACTGTCTCGGAGATAACATTTAATGCTCAAAAGGTCAAAATCAGTCAGTCGGCAAAAGATGAGATTACCGTAAAATGCCTGTCAAACACGTCTGTTTTGGCTGCATACAACAGGGTTAATGTTGCTGTCCCGGAAATTGATAATGTGATTCGTTGGATGAAGTCTCAATATAATTTGCCATCTATTGAACCGGATACACGGCTCGTTGATTTTGCCGAAGAAATGATTGCTAAAAACGAATCCGTTAAGAAATATCTACTTAACTTTTTGAGTAGGGCAGATTACAATATTACCAATATCAATACGGAAGAAATAGAGGAAAAGGTTGCGGATGATGTACTTTCCGTTTTACTGAACAAAGTAAGCAATATGCCGAATGACGAAAAGGAGCGGTTAAAGATGGAGAAAACCATCCGGCTTACGAAAACGGAATTTGAACACAAGATTATCAATAAAAACGGAAGCAGCGAGTTCTATAAAATGGCTAAAAGTCTGCAATCGGCAGGCACGATACGGACTCTCGGTTTGGCAAGTGCCATTAGAGAAACGATAAAAAACAACGCTTTTTTGGTTATTGATGAAATAGAATCTTCCCTGCATCCGAAATTAATTGAATTTATTATAGAAGACTTCCTGAAACAAAAAGGTCAATCGCAATTGCTTCTGACAACCCACTATGACGGACTTCTGGAAGAAGACGACTTGCTGCGGAAAGACAGCATCTGGTTTACCAGCAAGAAAGAAAACGGTTCAACCGAATTGTATTCTCTGGCTGATTTTAAAGGTATTAATCGTATTTCTTCTTTGCAGAAGGCGTACAAGTATGGAAAATTTGGTGCCATCCCAAATATCTAAAGCATCATGGGCGGACGAAAACAAAAAATACGGGAACCGAAATCAGGTATATATATCACCGGAGAGGGCATTACGGAGCAATACTATTTTTCTCATATCAAGAAGATATTTGGATTTCACTGCATTATCAAACCACGTTTCTTTGGTAATACCTGCATTGCTGATATGAAAAAGAAAATAGAAGATTTGTTGCGCAGTGATGTTTTTGTGATTTGTGTGTTTGATACGGATGTCTCATCTCATAATGAAAGTGAAAGAAGGAAACTGGAACAGTTGCAAAACAAGTACAAGAGTAATGAAAACCTGCTGTTCTGCACAAGTTTACCCTCCATTGAATTTTGGTTTCTGCTACACTATCTGGATACCAACCGCCATTTCAAAGACGCAAAGGATGCGGAATTGGCGTTAAAGAAATACATTCAGGAGTATGACAAGACTGCAACATTTTTTGAAAAGGAAAAATGGGTAAGCAACTTGTGTGCGGATAACAAACTGGAACTTGCCATACGGCGTGCAAGGAGATATACTGAGGATGCGGGTTCATACAGTAATGTTTACAAGGCATTTGAACTCTTGTCAAAGGATTTATAAGTGGAGAAATGTTGATGAAAGGAGTGGTGTTATGAAGATTCTGAATAGGGAATTATAGTTATTGAAAGTGGCACTTTTGCAATTTGAGGTGTTGTAAATTGAAAAGTTTCACGAATATCGTTCTGATTTGTTTGATAGTTATTTGAGTGGGATTGATTTTGATAAAGCATTTTTTGAAGCATCAGCGGAGGCGTCAAATTCGTAAATCAGCTTTTGGATTTCGGTGCGGATGTTGAGCTTTGATAGTGTGTTTGGCTTGGCGGACGGATGCACACGGTTGGAAATAAAAACATAAATCAAATCATTGGCAGGATCAACCCAAAAATATGTGCCTGTAAAGCCACTGTGACCATAACTGTATATCGAAGCAGCCTCACAGCAGGCAGACACCTGGTCGGGCTTTATAGCAGGCTTATTAAAGCCACCAGCGCGATGATTCCATGCACTCGAAAAGCTGTATGAAGTAAAAAGATTTAAAGTTTCGGACTTCAAGTATTGTTTACCCGCATACGTCCCACCTTGCAAAAACATCCTGCAAATAACTGCAACATCTGTAGCATTTCCAAATAATCCCGCCGAGCCACCAACGCCACCCATAAGTGCTACAAGCGGGTCGTGTACATAACCTTGCACTAACTGCTTGCGATAAATCGTGTCGTTTTCGGTCGGCGCAATATTGCTTTTATCAGCCCATTGCAACGGATGATAACCGAAATGCTTTAATCCGAGAGGACGATAAAAAGAGTCGGTCGCAAATTCATCAAGCGTAGTTTTTGTGATACGCTCAAAGGCTTCATTCAAATAGTAAAACCCCAAATCACTATATACATATCTCGGATTTTTACTTAACGGACTTTCATCAATCATTTTGCGAATTTGCGTACGATATTTTTTATAGAGATAAATGCTGTCCGCAACAATAAACGGATAGTCATTCTCATCGTATTCGCGCGAAAAAATTTTATGATATTGATACACGCTATCCGTTACCCACTTCATTGTAGCCTTTAACCCGCCCTGATGTGAAAATAACTGTCTGAAAGTAATTTTCCCCTTTGGCGAACGCAATAGACGTCGAACATTTTTAGAAAGGGGTTCATCTAACTCAAATTCACCCTGTTCATACAATTTCATATACGCCAGCGTTGTACCAAATATTTTAGAGAGAGAGGCAAGGTCGTATATGCTGTTGGAATTGACTGTTTCGGAAGTGCTGTCATAAGTAAAATGTCCAAAATTTTTATTGTAAAAAACAGCATTTCCCTTTGCAATTAAAATTTGACATCCGGGGTATGCCTTTTGACGAATGCCGTCTAACGCAATACTATCAATACGTGCGACCCACTCTTTTTTCCATCCGACTTCTTCAAATGATGACCTGTAAAGTTTATCCGAAACTGTTTTTATTCCGTCACCGGCTTTATAAACTTGCGAAACAACGCTCACAGGCAACGTCCCTTTTACAGGTCTTTCACCACTTATAATTTGCGCCATCGCCTGCTGTGCTTCGGGCATATCCTGATAACCGGCAATGATAGCGTCATAGCCGTTTAACACATTTGTATCAAAGAGCGAAAGCGCATAAGGTGAAGCAAAAAGTACAAGAATTTTACGATTGGATTTTGCTGATAGCTGTGAAACAAATTTTATTGTTTGAGGAGTAATGCCGTAATTTTTATTTGCGAGAATATTTGTGTTTTTAATATTTATTACGAGCACATCATCTGTTTTAGCACTGTCAATAAGAGTATATGTTGCTGTATCGTTCGCATTTATTGAGATAGCTTGAGTGTCGCAATGGAGTGGAATAATGTCGTTGTCATTTTTAAGTAAAGTGATAGCATTTGCAAACAGCAAACGATTTATTTCTTCAACATCTTTTGTATTCACTAATATCAGCGCACTGTCAGGGCTTGCTACAGGACGGTAATATAATTCTCTGAACGATGACGAATTTTTTGCAGTAAGTATTTTTCTGACTGCGTCCTCAAGCCTCGCACGAGGCAAGCGGTTATCCTTTACGGCTTCAACAATTTTCGCAATAGAATTTTCAGGATTTTCGGGCAGCAGCAAAACATCATTTCCTGCAAGTAATGCACTAACTTCAATCTCTCCTGTCGTATTGTGCCAATCTTTGAAATTACTTTTGATAACGGAAAGATCACTGCGCAACACGCCTTTCATTTCCAAACCGTCTGTAATCACTAATCCTTTATATCCTAACTTTTCTTTAAGGAGTTCTGTAATGACAGGGTAGGACAGGGATGATGGAGTTTTGGAAGTATCAATTGCGGGAACGTTAAGATGTGCAATCATTATGCTTGAAACGTCGGTTGCAATCAATGTTTTGAATGGTAGCAGATGAATAGTATCTATCGTTGCGAAATCGTCAGACACGAGTGGCAAATCATAGTGTGAGTCTGCGGATGTGTTTCCATGTCCGGGAAAATGTTTTGCAGAAGTCATAACATTTTTACTCAAAACACCTGCGTTATATGCGTTGCATAATTCGGCGACACGTACAGGGTCTTCGCCAAAGGAACGTGTACCTATTACAGGGTTGCGCGGTTCACAGTTTACATCTGCGTCAGGTATAAAATTCCACGTTATGCCAAGCGTGCGACATTGTTCCCCCACAAGCTGCCCCATTTGATAAATGAGATTGCTGTTGGAAATTGCGCCAAGCGTTTGCTGTTGCGGAAACTTGGAAACATCTGTCAGGCGCATTGCGGGTCCCCATTCGCCGTCGATAGTTATCCAAACAGGAATTTTGCTGTTGTCGCGGAGTACCTGCGCAAGTGGTAGCATATCTCGTGTCGTACCTTTAAAAAAACATACACCGCCATAACCTGTACGCTTTATCATCTTTGCAATTTCGGCGGCGTAGGCAGGAGTATATTTGTTTTGTACACGTACAATTATTGTTTGTGCAGCTAATTGTTTTACGCTCATATTACGAATTTGTTCTTCGATACAGGCGGAGTCACAATAATAGGGTATGATCGCTTGTGTGGCGACAGTAGCCGGCTTCGCTGCTGATGTGGCGGTAATCGCAATCGTTACTATCAATGTCAAAAAAGTATGTTTCATCGTTCTACGTTTCTGTTTACTTACTGTTGTTGGGTTGTGTTAGGGATTATTGCTTCGCAATGAATTGAAAATCATTAACTCCTTAATCAACAATTCACAATGTTAATAAGTCGCTCTCGCTCGGCATAGTCCGCACGGGTGGGGGCTGTGCGGGGGCGCGGGGGAGCGGGCGGGCGGGGTGGTGGGTGGGGGCGTGAGGGCGGGCGTGTGCGGGGGCTTGCGTTAGGGATTGAGCCGACATCCTTTTTTGTGGTTGGTGGCGAGAGGTCTGCTTGTTGCTGTTAGCGGAGGGTGTTTGTAATTGTCCGATACAAAAAAGATATAGGCGAAAGCCCGACCCCGCACGAAGCTCTGCGAGTGCGGGGGAACGCCCAAATTTAATTCTACATTCCAATCATCTCGTCCATTCCGAACCATCCGTTTTTACCGACAAGCCACTCGGCGGCTCTTACTGCACCAAACGCAAAGCCCGCGCGGGAGTAAGCGGTATGTTTTAATATAATTTCGTCTTCTGGCGACATGAATTTTAACTCGTGAATGCCGCTCACTTCACCCTCGCGAATGCTTTCAATCGGAACGGTGTCGGCTGCCCCAAACACTTCTTTCGCAAGCGTTAATGCCGTTCCACTTGGCTTATCCAACTTGTGAATATGGTGCGTTTCTGCAATGCTCGGACTATATTGTTTGGGCATCTGTGCAGCGAGAAACTTTGCCGCTCGAATAAATAAATAGACGCCAATGCTAAAATTTGAAGCGTGAAATAATGCTTGATTTTCGTTCAGGCACCTCTGTTGCAGTCGCGCTTTATCAGCGTCCCAGCCTGTTGTACCGACAACAACGGAAATATGTTTATCAAAACAGCGTTCAATATTTGAGACAACGACCGCAGGCATCGAAAAATCAATAGCGACATAATCTCCTGTCGGCAGGGTTTTCCAATCGCTGTCGTTGTCAATTTTATGCACAATTTTGTGATTATGTGCAAGGGCGACTTTTTCTACTTCATGCCCCATTTTTCCGTATCCGATAAGTATAATATTCATAATTTTAGTTTTGGCGACTGTCCTTGCGCAGGCGGTCTGTGCAGGAATAATCGTGCGAATTTGTGGATTTTTGACGTTCCAATTACAAAAGTACTTAAAAATTTAACTTATATTTGCGCGATGAACATTTTGTTTTCGACAAAAAACTTTTACAGATGCAGACACGTTATATTTTTGTTACAGGTGGCGTAACCTCTTCGCTCGGAAAGGGGATTATTTCGGCTTCGCTCGCAAAACTTTTGCGGGCACGCGGTCTTTCGGTTACAATTCAGAAATTTGATCCGTATATAAATATAGATCCTGATACGCTCAATCCCTTTGAACATGGCGAGTGTTACGTTACGGAAGATGGCGCAGTAACAGATCTTGACTTGGGACATTATGAACGCTTTTTGGATGTGCGGACTTCGCAGGCGAACAATATCACAACAGGGCGTATTTATCAAAATGTTATAAGCAGAGAACGTAGAGGTGAGTATCTTGGAAAGACCGTACAGGTTATACCGCATATCACGGACGAAATCAAACGCAATGTCCAGCTGCTTGGTAAAACAGGAAAATACGATATTGTTATAACCGAAATAGGCGGCACTGTGGGCGATATAGAATCATTGCCGTATCTCGAAGCGGTACGGCAACTTCGTTGGGAGTTGGGCGAACTGTCGCTTTCTATCCATCTTACATACGTGCCTTATCTTGCGGCGGCGCATGAATTGAAAACAAAACCTACGCAGCGCAGCGTAAAAGCGTTGAATGAACAGGGTATTCAGCCTGACATTTTAGTTCTGCGCACCGAACACGAACTGTATCCCGAGTTACGCGAAAAGGTAGCTCTCTTTTGCAATGTTTCGAAAGAATCTGTTATTCAATCAATAGATGCCAAGACAATTTATCAAGTACCGCTTATGATGCAGGAAGAAAAGTTGGACGAAGTTGTTTTGGCAAAACTTCGGATGAAGTCGGACAAGCCTGATATGACTGCGTGGACGGCATTTCTTGAGAAATATTTTAATCCACAAAAAACAGTGCGCATTGCACTTGTTGGGAAGTATGTCAAATTACAGGATGCGTATAAGTCGATTTTGGAATCATTTGTTCATGCAGGTGCGGAAAACCACTGTAAGGTAGAGGCGGTAATGGTGCAAGCCGAAGATATTACCCCCGAAACTGTTGCTGAATTATTTAGTGAGGTGGGAGGAATTCTTGTTGCACCCGGGTTTGGTGAGCGTGGGATAGAGGGTAAGATAGAAGCAATTCGTTACGCCCGCGAAAACAACATACCATTTCTTGGAATATGTCTTGGAATGCAGTGTGCGGTAGTGGAATTTGCAAGAAATGTTTTGGGATTAAAAGACGCTCATTCTACGGAAATAAATCCGCAGACTTCCCACAAGGTAATAGACTTTATGGAGGGGCAAAAAAACATTCAGGATATTGGCGGTACAATGCGGCTTGGAGCTTATCCGTGTAATATAATTTCAGGTACACTCGCACATAAAATTTATGGTACAACGCAAATAAGCGAACGTCATCGCCACCGTTATGAATTTAATAACGAATATCTCTCTGCTTTTGAAGAAAAGGGCATGAGGGCGAGTGGAATAAATCCAAATTCTGACCTTGTTGAGATAGTAGAACTTTCTTCGCATCCATTCTTTATCGGAGTACAATTCCATCCTGAACTTAGAAGCACTGTACTCAATCCACACCCGCTCTTTGTTAAGTTTGTGGAGGCGGTGTCTAACAATCCTTAATACATCTAACAATCCTTAATACAAAAGAGAATTTGCTCGCTTCAGGCCATTTATCCTTTGCCAAAAAGCGTCGCTTTGTAAATGCTTGTCAATATACGCTCTGCGATTTTTGAAATCCATGTCTTTGGTTTCGGCGTATATTTTTGCCTGAATGTCGTTTTTCATTTTAACGCAATCAAACTCTTTTTCTTTTCTGATAGCTTTCATGTGTTTGTAATTTTTTTTTTATTCAAGGCATCAATGATTTGCAATTATTTTTAACAGGTTATACGAAATTCGCACATTTATGTTTTGGCTACGTTTCATATTTAATCAGTTCTTTGGGATTTCTTATTTCTATCGTGTTATATCCCATTAATAGATTGACACCGTTATATCCTTTTATCCTGTCTAAATTGACAATATGTTTGAAGTTCCAACTCGCCAATACATCAACTTTATTTACAGTTGCGATTGCGATATGCTGACAATCTTCAATACTTGATTTTCCAATAATTTTTTCGGCAATGTATGTATTGGCAAGATTTTCGGCTTCTTGTGTCAAAACAGCAGGTTCAAAACAATGAATGTCATAATTATCCAACAAATTTTGCACTTGCTTGGGTGCACCTTGTAATTCATGTCGTAACAAGTCTGACACTACAAAAATCACTTCTCTGTTTTTTAGTCGTTCAAACAAAGCGCGAGTTTCTATTTTAAATTCACTATCAAAGTATCCACCCACAATGGACGTGTCTATGTATATTCGCCGTATCATAATCCTGTTTTTACAAATATACGAGATAAAAAGGATATTTCCCATAATGGAGCACAGCAACTCAACTTTAAGAATAGCACAATTATCTAACGCGCGGTGGCTGATAGTCCGCTGTGTGGTAGCCGATAACATTTAATGCGTTGTAGCCAACAGCCGACAATATCTAATGCGTTGTAGCCAACAGACCGCACGCAGCTTCAATATCCTCACCACGCGAACTGCGCACAGTGCAGCTCACCCCTTTTTCCGTCAGAAAATTACAGAACGCTTCAACAGCAGAATTGCTGCTGCGAACGAAATCGTCAGTGCCATTAGCGTTATAGGGAATAAGGTTGATATGACAAGGCAGGTCGCGCACCATTTTCCACAATGTTTTAGCGTGAAGTAAAGAGTCATTAAGTCCGCCGAGCATAATATATTCAAAAGAAAGTTTGCGTTGATGTGCCCAATCGTAATTCTTTAGCAATTCAACAATCTCCTCTATGTTGAATGTTTTTTCAACAGGCATAAGTGCGAGTCGTTGTGTATGAAAAGCATTATGCAAACTTATTGCTATATGACATTCTGTGTCTTCAATCAGGCGACAAAGGGCGGGTAACATCCCAATAGTAGAAACAGTTATACGGCGTGGACTTAATGCAAATCCCCATTCGGCAGTAAGAGCACGTATCGCTTCCATTACGGCAAATATATTATCAAGTGGCTCACCCATGCCCATAAAAACAATATTAGTGATATTATTATCACGGGCAAGAAAAGCATATTGATTTAGAATTTCTGCGACACTCAACTGACGACTAAATCCCATTTTTCCTGTTGCGCAAAAAGTACAATTCATCTTACATCCCGCCTGCGAAGAAATACACAACGTCAGGCGGTCTTTGCTCGGAATAAGCACAGTTTCCACATTATCAAAAAGAAATTTCTCTGTGCCGTCTTTCGACAAGCGTGACACGGACGGAGCAACTAAACCAAGAGAAAAATTTTCTTTTAATATTTCGCGATTTGCCACAGAAATATTTGTCATTTCGTCAAACGAAACAGCATGTTTCTTATATATCCACTGTGCTATTTGCCCCGCCATATAAGACGGAATTTTTTCAGTCAGTCCCGCAAGCAGCGATTTTATTTCCTCAACAGATTTTCCAAGTAATATTTCATGCATAAGCGCAAAGATACGGTTTTAAAGTGCAAAATAGTGTTTCGGCGATGATGGTTGTCGGTGAATAAATGTCAGGGCAATGCCCGCCCCTATTGGATATGTTTTTCCGTCTGTGGTAGTTGTCGCAAAATTTGCGACAACTGAATTTTTCGATAATTTCTCTTTATAGTGCAGAAATTGTCCTGTTTTGAGAATACCTATTTTTGCATTTTATTTGACTTAATCGTATCTTTGCTGTCTTTTCGCTCAATTGTATGATAACAACATTAAATTTAGAAAGACCAATTTGTTTCTTTGATTTGGAAACTACGGGTATTGACATCGCAAAAGATAAAATTGTAGAAATTTTTATCTTGAAAATTTTTCCAATAGACGCGCCGATTGATACGTCATCATACGAGCCTGCCAAGAGCTATTTATCTGAAAGCCAAATAGCAGGTGGCGACCTTTTTTCACAGCCCCAGCAGCCCCAGCAGCCCCAACAGCCCCAGCACCCCCAGCAGCCCCAGCAGCCCCAACACCCCCAGCAGCCCCAGCAGCCCCAACAGCCCCAGCAGCCCCAGCAGCCCCAACAGCCCCAACAGCCCCAACAGCCCCAACAGTCGCAGCAGCCCCAACAGTCGCAGCAGCCCCAACACCCCCAGCAGCCCCAACACCCCCAGCAGCCCCAACAAAACAAAACAGAAGAATTACACTTCATCATAAATCCAGAGATACATATCCCCGAAGAAGCGTCAAAAATTCATGGAATATACGACAAAGACGTTGCCGACAAAAAGACTTTCAAGCAACTTGCCACAACGATAGCAAAGTTTATAGGCGACAGCGATTTGGCCGGATACAATTCAAATTGGTTTGATATACCAATTCTTGTAGAAGAGTTTCTACGCGTGGGAATAGACTTTGACATTACAGAAAGGAAATGTATAGACGTAATGAATATTTTCAAACTTATGGAGCCACGCACTCTCTCTGCCGCTTCGAAGTTTTATCTACACAAAGAACATAAGGACGCTCATTCAGCAAAAGCAGATGTTGTAGCGACTTATGAAGTACTGAAAGCACAGATAGGCTACTATGAAAATACCCCATATATTGATAAAGAAGGCAAAGAAACATATCCAATAAAAAACAGTGTTGCGGCACTTGACAGATTTACAAACAGCAATCGTAAAATCGACTCTGCGGGCAGGATCGGCTATGGTGCAAACGGTGAAGAAATTTTTCTTTTTGGCAAGCACAGTGGTAAAAAAGTGAAAAATGTTTTTGCGAGGGAAGACCCGAACTATTACAGGTGGATGATGGACGGCACTTTCACACTTTCTACAAAAAGAGCGATAACACGTATTTGGAATGAAATTAAAAATTCGTAAATAATGTGGAATATAATAATTAACCCCAAATCGGGAAAAAAGGCGTTGCAAAGGCAGCTAAAATACCTTTTTAAGACGTTAGACAGAGAAAAGATAGAATACACGCCGATCTATACGCGGTATGCAGCTCATGCAACAGAAATAGCGAGAGACCTTGTGGAAACAGGGAGCGAAAACATTCTTGTTGTCGGTGGGGACGGCTCTTTCAGTGAAGTTGTAAACGGAATTTTTTCTGCACAGGATGTTGATATTTCAAAAATAAAGATAGCGATTTTGCCGCACGGAACAGGCAACGATTGGGCGCGTTTTTGGGGGCTTACGCGCAAGCATAAGGACGCGATAGAAGTCTTTCTGAAAGGCAGTTTACGGTCAATAGACATAGGACAGGCAACGTATCGTTGTGGTATAAGAGAGAAAAAATATTTTTTCGTAAACTCCATAGGATTTGGTCTTGACCAAAAGGTAGTACACGAAGTCCATCACCTAAAACATTTTGTGGGCAGTCATTCCATTTTATATTTTATAGCCCTTTTAAAAGCAGTGTTCACATACAAGTCAAGAGAATTAAAAATAAAAGCAGATAATATCAATTACGAAGGGAAAGTCCTTTCAATAAATGTCGGCAACGGTTGCTACAGTGGGGGAGGGATGAAGCAAAATCCCGAAGCAGTCCCTTATGATGGATTTTTTGATGCGATATACATAGACACCCCAACGTTCAAAGACATTATCACAGCACTCCCGCTTGCATTCAACGGCAAGCTAACATTTCATCGCATAGTCCACGCAATTCACAGCAAAGAAATTCAGCTCATCACAGACGGCTATTTCCCCTTTGAAGCCGATGGCATTGAAGTAAACGCATTCAGTCCGATAGACATAAAAGTCCTTCCGCACGCACTCCAGATGATCGTTCCTGAAGAATTTGCCGAGTAAACGCAAATCAACAAAAATTTGGGCGTGCCCCTGCGGTGGGCAGGCAAGGAAGAAACCGTCCGCTCCGACATAAATTCAGCGACACAGCTGATTTTTCCCCACTCGTTCTGCACCCACTGCCTGCCACCGCAGGGTCGGGCTATCCGCTATAATCTTTTGCCCGCTCGCAAAAACAAACCCCTGCCCCAAATCCACCAACACACCCCACACAGCCCTCAGCCCCCAACCCCCCGCAGGCTCGCAAAAACAAACCCCTACCCCAAACCCACTAACGCACTCAACTCCACCGACAGCCCCCAAACCCCCCGCAGGCAAAAGGATTTCCGCTACTATCCCTCACGCAGCCCAGCCGCACATGTAATCACAAATTATCCACCACGAACTACGAGCGGTGTCCGCTTATCTCGCCCCCGCACACATCCCCCCCTCGTTTTCCACAAACCTTTGTTTATAATAAATCCCAACCCCCAAACTCCGTAAGCCATAAAACTTGTAATTTTGACGTAATATAATTCTACCATTTACCTACAATGGAACGAGCATGACAAACGTTGATGTACGAGTTCCGCATGACACATAAAATCAAATTATAAACAGATGAAGAAAATCATTTTTATTTCCGTTACTGTGATGCTACTTTCCACAATCGGATGCAAAGACAACTCTATGAAAACATTAAACCTTAATGACCTTGACACAAGCGTTAATCCAAAAGACGATTTTTACGATTTTGCCTGTGGCGGCTGGATGAAAAATCACCCACTGACAGACGAATATGCACGCTATGGCTCTTTTGACGCAGTTGCAGAAATGACACGCGAACAGTGTAAAACAATCGTTCTTGATTTAGCTAAGAATACGAACAAAAACGAAGGACTTAAAAAGAAAATCGGCATTGTGTATAATCTCGCAATGGATACCGCAACACGCAATGTAGAAGGATACGACCCGATAAAAGATGACCTCGCTGCGATAGAAAAAATTTCTACACACGAGGAAATTTTTGCAAAGTGGCTCGAACTTAACAATGTTGGTATAAGCCCGTTTATTGCTTATTATGTTGCACCTGATGAAAGCAATAGCAAGATGAATCTTTTTCAATTTTATCAGGCAGGTATAGGTATGCCCGACCGTGACTACTATTTGCTTGACGATTTGCATAATGTAGAGATAAGAGAAGCATATATCAATTACATAAAAACTTTATTTACTCTCTGCGATTACAGTGCCGAAGTCGTTGCCGACAAAGCAAAGCAGATAATGGAAATTGAAACCGCTCTTGCGAAAGCAATGTATTCAAGAGTAGAACTAAGGGATCCTGTAAAGAACTTTAATAAAAAGAATATTGACGAGTTGCAAAAATTATGTCCACAGATAAATTGGAAAGAATTTCTCTCATCGCTTTCACCCGAAGGAGTAACGATAACAGATGTATCAGTAGGACAAGTTCCTTTTCTTGAAACAGTAGGAACTCTATTTAAAGAAACAAATGTTGAAACATTAAAAACATATTTTGAATGGAACTTGATACGAGCAGCTGCAGGCTCTTTAAGCGATGATTTTGCGAACGCTCAATTTGAATTTTACGGAAAGAAAATTCAGGGAAAGAAAGAGATCACTCCTCTTTGGAAACGTGCCATGAATGCCGTTGATGGCGTTATGGGCGAGGGATTAGGCGAAATTTATGTTCAAAAATATTTTCCTGCTTCATCAAAAGAAAGAATGTTGGAACTCGTGAATAATCTCATTACGACAATGGGTTCGCGATTTGATTCAAATTCGTGGATGAGCGATGAAACAAAAGTACGTGCAAAAGAAAAATTATCAACCATTCTTGTAAAGATAGGTTATCCCGACAAGTGGAGAGATTATTCTGCTCTCGAAATTAACGAAAACGAGTCGTATTGGCGTAATATGCTACGCTCAAATATTTTTGATATTAATTATATGATGTCAAAAGTAAACAAAGAAGTGGACAGGGACGAATGGCACATGAGTCCTCAAACAGTCAATGCCTACTACAATCCTACGACTAATGAAATCTGTTTTCCTGCAGGAATTTTGCAGCCACCTTTCTTTTATGCAGACGGGGATGATGCTATAAATTACGGTGCGATAGGTGTTGTGATAGGTCACGAACTCACTCATGGTTTCGATGATCAAGGTCGTCAGTATGACAAGGATGGAAATCTCAACGATTGGTGGGGTGATGGTGACGAAGATAAATTTAACGAGCGTGCGCAAAAAGTTATAGATCGCTTCGATGGTATTATTGTTATTGACAGTATGCGTGCTAATGGAAGATTTACTCTTGGTGAAAATATTGCAGATAATGGTGGGTTAAATATTTCTTATAACGCCTTTGAAAATATCAAAGCTGCGCGTCCGCAGAAGTCGATAGGAGGATACACTCCCGAACAAAGATTTTTCTTGGCTTATGCTGCTGTTTGGGCGAGCAATATTCGCGATGAAGAAATACGTCATCGCACTATGACAGACCCTCATGCACTTGGTCGTTGGAGAGTGAACGGAACGTTACCGAATGTTGAGCCATTTGTTAAGGCGTGGGATATTAAAGAAGGGGACGGAATGTGGCTCTCTCTCGACAAGCGTGCTCTTATTTGGTAATTATTGCCCGATATGAAACGAGCACGACAATTGTTGCCACATAAGGAAAAATGTTTATTGGCGAGTTCCATTTGACCGATTCACCAAATTATAGACAAATGAAAAAGATAAAAATAGAAATTATTGAGCAACTTAATAATGTTGTCGCTCACGCGGAGAAACTTGTTACATCAGAAAATTTCGAGAATGTTTCTGATTTTAATTTGATGAAAGAGGGTACTGCGAGACTTCTCGAACTGACGAATGAACTAGAAAAAATTGCTTTTCCTGAGAACAATATTAAAGGCAATATTGTCAATTTGAAAAATACGCTTCAGCAGTTGCGACACAAAGTTGTTCCCGATGTTATGGTTGAGGCAGAAACGGCTACAGATGGTGTAGAGGCGACTGCGATTGGTGAGGATACGGCTAAGGCTGTCACAGTTGATGCGGAAACAGGTGCGACTAATGCAACCGCTGTCGCGGTAGAGGAAGCTGTTGCCACAGAGCTATCTGTTGCCACAGAGCTACCTGTTGTTGAAATGCAATTCGACGAACAGCCTACGCTTGATTTTGCGACATCTGCTGCCACCGTTTCCGAAACGTCCAACGCTCATGAAAACGAAGTCCCCGCAATCCCCATAGCCACCGAAGCCTCCACTGCTGAAGCCCCTATAGCCACTGTTCACGAAGCTACCTCCACCGCTGAAGCCCCCGCAATCACTGCCAACGAAGCCACCCATGTTGCCACCGCAGCCCCTACCCCCACCGAAGCCCCCGCCTCGCCCAACCTTATCGACCGTCTTCGCTCATTAAGCGAGGAAGGAAAATCAGAAAAGACATCCACGCTTCGTTCAATGATAAGCAAACTTCGCGATGTTCCATCAATGCCCGAAGTACATCTCGAACGCCCGATAGACCTGCGCACGTCAGTTGGAATAAACGAGAAATTTCTTTTCGTAAACGAACTTTTTGGTGGAAGTATCCGAGAATGTAACGAAGCAATGGCATTGCTAAATGACCTTGACAATATTGACAGAGCAATGGAGCAGGTACATTCTTACAAAGAAAAATTTAGCTGGAATGAGGAGTCGGTTGCATATATGACATTTGTGGAAGTAGTGAGTCAGCGTTTCAGCCAAATGGTTTTTGCATAAAATGACATTACTTTTTTTCGGCTCTTTTAACCCTGTCCATGACGGACATATCCTTGTTGCACGTGCAGCATTGAAAAAGTACGCAAACGCGACTGTCTGGTTCGTTCTTTCCGCGCAAAATCCATTTAAAAAAGAGAGTGATTTGTGGGATTATGACAAGAGAAAATCACTTCTTGAAGACAAATTACATGATGAGCCACGAATGAAAATTTGCACGATAGAAGAAAGTCTGTCCAAACCGTCATACACAATAGACACCTTAGATGCCATTACAAAACAATATCCGACAGAAAACTTTTGTCTTCTTATGGGGCAGGATAATCTTGACGAGATTGTTTTGTGGAAAGATTACGAAAAAATCTTAGAACATTTTCCCATTGTTGTATATCCGAGAAATGGCGGCAGGACACGCTGCACAGATGGTGCGCCCGAACTTCCGGCATATTCAAAGATCACTATTTTAGACGAGAAACTTTTAGACTATTCTTCAACAGAAATTCGTCAAAGATGAAATTTTGCATTTTATTCAACTTAATTGTAACTTTGCTCAAATGGTAGAGTCACGTAAAATTGCGATTTTCATTATTTGTGTTTTATCTGTTTCAGGCTCGTGTTCACGTCTGAACAAATGCAATGATATGCCTGTTCCCGCGGTAAGTTTCAATGTATATCCTCGTGGTATTGATTACGACTTGCGAACTATTGGCGGGTATAAAATTTTTACCTCGCAGGGATATGCAGGAATAATTGTTTACCACTACATGGAAAATGAATTTCTCGCGTTCGATCTTGCCTGTCCGAATGACTATCAACAAGGATGTAAAGTCGAATATAATTCAAGCACACTTCTTCTCGAATGTAAATGCTGTGGTACAACGTTCAGTATTTTCGACGGTTTTCCTCGAAACAATGTGGACATCTACCCCTGTCCATTACATAAATACAATGCATTACTCCCTTATGACGATATTCTCAATATAACGAATTAAATCGGTCTTATTATGAGATGAGCATGACAAATGTTTATGTGCGAGTCCCATACGGCCTGTTAAAAACAATTAATCATGTTAATAAAACCATTGACACCTTAAATAAAAAATATCAATAAATTATAAACGTATGAAAAAAATCACCACACTTATCGTTTCTGTTTTCACCCTCTTTTGTTCTGCGTATTCGCAGACAGGTGAAGAACAAAATCCTGACAGCGTTATTTTTGCATTTCCTGATCTTACGCGCGGAACCGTCGTCTTGAAAGACGGCAGTAAGACAAAAACTCTTGTAAATTACAATTATTACAATCAGAATTTTCTCTACAAGGATCAGACAACAGGGCAAATCCTTAAACTTGACAACTTGAAAGATGTTGCTTACGTGGAGGTGGGCAGGAGATATTTTATTCCCGTATTGACAGGACTGGGAGAACTTATTGTGTATGACGATATATGCTTAGTATATTCGAAAAAGGTGAATGTAGAAGCAAAAAAAGAAGGTGCTTACGGTACAGCCAGCTCTACATCCTCAATCAGCAATGTAAGCAATATTGAGGGCACTAATAATAGCGGTTCGTCACAGGGCACATTAGGGACATCTGTAAGTTCAGGTATTGCGAGTCCTGTAGCAGGCGTAAATTATTCGGCATCAATTAACGACAAACTGTTTGGCGGACAAGTAAAGATAAGTCTTGACGAAAGACTTTTTCTTTCTCCAAACCCACTCATCGAAGGAAAAACTAAAATTATACCCCTCACAAAAAAGAATCTTCTAAAAATTTTTCCGACAAAAACCGCGCTTATCAATTCTTATTTTGAGGAACATAATCCCGACTTGGAAAATCTTGATCAAGCGAAAATTCTTGTAATTTTCTGCAACGAGAAGTAGAAATAAGTTACCATGTGTAGAAAACAGCCTTATCGCATTTGGTGAAATTGCAGGACTCCAAGATTTGCAGATAGCCGTCGATAATTTGCTTTAGCGAACCGCGAGAGGCTTTCTTTAGCGCATCCCGAACATCCTGTCGAACAGTGCCGTCCGCGTTATAGACAGGCGAATTTGGTTCACCAAAAATAAGAGCTTCCAAGTACCTGCTTCGGCGTGACAAGACTTCGTCTGTAAGCACAAAACGCTGTTGCAAAGAAGACGTGTAGAAATCATCCCAAAAAATAAGACGACTAACAAGCTCCCGTCGAGAAATAATGAGCGAGTCCCCACTGATAAATCCATTGCGATTTTCGGTATTGACACGCTCCATATACTGTTTCATAAAAGGCGAAAGGTACGAATAAAAACCGTAAAAAAAATAATCCATATCAGGCATGACAGTGACGAAATTTTTATTCTCAACTATTTTAAGACCGGCAAGTTTCAGTTTGTTTATATACGCTTCATCATGAGCCTTTGCGGGAAGATCAAAATCAATATTATCAATAGCGTCAATAATAAAATCTTCAAAAAGCACATAGCCCGAATCGCATATTGCAGGTGCGACACCATCAAAAGTACGAAAATACAATGCCTGCGCTTTTGCAATAGAAAGCAACTCATTTGAAGGCAGAATGACAAGTCCTGCATAATATTTTTGCAAATACACCGACTGCGAAAAAAGAGATACGGAAAAAAATATAACAAAAAATAGAGATATGATTTTCTTCATTGCACAAAGATACGTCATTTTTTGCTATATTTGCTTTCTATGGCGAACGAAGAACAACAAAAAATTATTTTCTCAATGGTAGGGGTCGGAAAAGTTTTCCCACCCTCAAAGCAAGTCCTTAAAGATATTTATCTATCCTTTTTTTATGGAGCAAAGATAGGCATTATCGGTCTTAACGGCTCAGGCAAATCAACACTCTTAAAAATTATTGCAGGATTAGAAAAATCCTATCAGGGTGAGGTTGCGTTTTCTGCAGGATATAGTGTAGGGTATTTGGCGCAAGAGCCTGAACTTGATAATAGCAAAACAGTAAGGCAGATAGTGGAGGAGGGCGTTAAGCAAATAGTCGATTTACTCAAAGAGTACGACAGCATAAATGCAAAATTCTCCGAGCCGATGAGCGATGACGAGATGAACTCGCTTATCGAACGTCAGGGACAAGTCACGGAACTCCTTGAGCAGCACAATGCTTGGGAGCTTGATGCTCGTTTGGAGAGAGCGATGGATGCACTAAATTGTCCCGAGCCTGAAACTCCGGTAAGTGTGCTTTCGGGAGGCGAACGCAGGCGCGTAGCACTTTGCAGACTTCTAATTCAAGAGCCCGATATCCTTCTGTTGGACGAACCTACGAACCACCTTGATGCCGAGTCAATCCAATGGCTCGAACTTCATCTGCAACAATACAAAGGCACTGTTATCGCCGTCACCCACGACCGTTATTTCTTAGACAACGTTGCGGGTTGGATTTTAGAGTTGGACAGAGGCGAGGGTATCCCCTGGAAAGGCAACTACACTTCATGGCTCGAACAAAAAACAAAGCGTTTGGAGCAGGAAGAAAAAACAGAAAGCAGACGTCACAAAACGTTGCAGCGAGAGCTTGAATGGGTGCGTATGTCGCCTAAGGCACGACAGGCAAAGGGAAAGGCACGTCTTAACGCTTACGAAGCACTTCTCAACGAAGACGGCAAGCAGAAAGAAGAAAAATTAGAAATCTTCATTCCCAACGGTCCTCGACTTGGGAACAACGTTGTAGAAGCCATTCACGTAAAAAAAACGTTCGACGACAAGGTGCTTTTTGACGACCTCAACTTCAATCTCCCGCCAAACGGTATTGTTGGTGTCATTGGTCCAAACGGTGCAGGTAAGACGACTTTATTCCGTTTAATTATGGGACACGAAAAGCCAGACGGTGGCGAGTTTAAGGTCGGCGAAACCGTAAAGATAGGATATATTGACCAACAGCACACCTCCATTGATCCCGAAAAATCAGTATGGGAGGTTGCGAGTGAGGGAAATGAGCAGATGATGCTTGGCGGACGCCTTATAAACTCCCGCGCATACGTGTCCCGCTTCAATTTTAATGGGGCAGACCAGGGCAAGAAAACAGGAGTGCTTTCCGGTGGTGAGCGCAACCGTCTTCATCTCGCACTTACCTTAAAGAGTGAGGCAAATGTGTTGCTTCTTGACGAGCCGACAAACGACATAGACGTAAATACATTGCGTGCTTTAGAAGAAGGACTTGAAAACTTTGCAGGCTGCGCAGTTGTAATTTCGCACGACCGTTGGTTTTTAGATAGAATTGCAACACATATCCTTGCTTTTGAGGGCGAAGGGAACGTTTACTTTTTCGAGGGAAGCTACTCCGACTACGAAGAAAACAAAAAGAAACGGTTGGGCGACATCACCCCCAAGCGGTTTAAATATAAAAAATTAATATAAAATTATGGCGTTTCCCCGCCCCCTCGCAAGCTCGTGGGCGGGGTCGGGCTATCCGCTGCAATCTTTTTTGCCCACCCCACGCGCCCCCGCTGCAAAAAAGGATTTCCGCTGCTATCCCTAACGCGCCCCAACTTCATCCACATAAACAAACAAAAACTATCATGAACAAAATAAGATCATTTTTTTTAGCGATAATTTTCCTGCTTTGCAACTTTTGTTTTGCGCAAATTCCTGCAGGTTATTACGATTCGGCATTTCATAAATCGGGATACGAATTAAAGACTTCTTTGAAGAATATCATCAAAGGACACAAACGATTAGCCTACGGTTCAGGCAACTGTGGAAACTGCGTGTGGTATGCCTATCGCAGTACAGATGCAAAGCCCGACGGGACTGTTTGGGATATGTACACTGATAGTGTTTTTAATTTCGGATATGTAACTCAAGATGCGATAGGATACCAATGTGGCAATAATGGAAGTCAAGAGGGAAACTGTTATTCTCGCGAGCACTCCTTTCCAAAAAGCTGGTGGGCAGCGACTACTTCTGATGGTTCGGATTTAAGCGATACGATGTTCACAGATTTAAACCATCTGTTTCCCGCCGACCAGTATATTAACAATATGCACAACAACCATCCACTTGGCGAGGTATCTTCTCCGACAAAAACTTCCAATAAAGGCTATAAATTAGGACCGAATAAACTTGTCGGATATTCTGGAATAGCTTTTGAAATTATTGATGAGTATAAGGGCGATTTTGCTCGTGCGTACTTATATATGGCAACACGCTACGAGGATAGAATTGCTGCATGGGCTTCCAATGCGGACGCACAGCCAATGCTTAATGGCACTTCCACGCAATGTTTCACAGATTGGGCAAAAGATATGCTTGTTCGTTGGCACGAGCTTGACCCGATAAGCCAGAAAGAAATAGCTCGTAACGACTCTGTTTACAAAATTCAGCACAACCGTAATCCGTTTATAGATTATCCCGAATTGGTGAATAAAATATGGGGTAGTGACGATATTCCTTTTGGTGAAGACGCTCCTGCTTCGGGCTACAGTATTCAGTATATCTTAAAGAAAGACGGCGTTGTGATAGAGACAAAAACCTTAGGCATACCAGGGGAATGAATTGTCAATTACGAATTACGAATTACGAATTACGAACCACAATCAATTACGAATTACGAATTACGAATTACGAACCAACAACAGTTTTTAAGCACAAACAATATACACTAACAAAAAGCGCGTCAGCCTAATTGACAATTGACAATTAACAATTGACAATTAAAAAGCGCGTCAGCCTAATTGACAATTAACAATTAACAATTGACAATTAAAAAGCGCGTCAGCCTAATTGACAATTGACAATTAACAATTGACAATTAAAAAGCGCGTCAGCCTAATTGACAATTGACAATTAACAATTGACAATTAATAAGAAATTTCTCTGGTAATCACGCGAGTCGGAATAACCTCATTGCGAAAAACAGTCTGTCTTATCCAATTACCTTTTTCATCAAATTCATAACGAATATCAACCGTAACAGAAAAATCATTTTGTTGGCTCGTTGTCATAGATATTTTATTTCCGTTATCGTCGTAGAGATATGTAATCACGACACGAACAGCACCATCCTTGTCCAACCGTTTATCCTCTGAAACAAGTCCCTTTGCATTGTAGGAATATTGTTTGCTACTCATCGTAACACCAGACTTGTTAGAAGTCTTTTCTGATGTCAAACGATTATTGACATCGTACTCATAAGACATTGACGTACCCTGCCCCTCATTATCGGGATTTACACGTTTATGGAGCACAAGATTTCCTTTTTTGTCATATTCAAACACAAAAGAATACAGCAAATCACCCGTTTGAGAATAAACGCTTTCCTGTTTTATTTGCCCCCCTTTTCCGTAGGTAAAAGTAGAATATGCCGAAAGATTATTGTTTTTGTCATATTTCTTTTCCGACACTTTTTGATTGCTCTTGTCATATTCTAAAACGTACAAAACAATGAGGTTGCCGTCCTTATCTATCTCGCGAATTTCGGAAAGTGTACCGCTCTCGTTATAAATAAAAACATTTGCGTCATCATCAAGTTCACCGAGTTCAACATGGCTAGACTTGTCAATGGCAATAAATGTTTTTTCCACAACTTTTTTAGCCGGAACTTTAAGATCAGAAGACTTTTTTAGTGTGTTCAGGGGTACGACTGCATACGAGAACGTAAAAACAGAAATAAAAACAAAAAAAACAATAATATCTCGCATTCTTATACAAATTTGCGTAGGACACTCACACATCATGGAGCACCACGTTTAACACAAATTTACGCATTATTTAAGTAATAAATCGTAATTTTGTCTAAAATTATTTACATCATTATAAACCTACGAAGCGAAACAGCAAATGTTTGATACGCAAAGCGGACTGTTTATCTGCGAGTTTCAATGACACATTAAAAAACAAATCACAGAGATATGAAAATTTCATACACTTGGCTAAAAAATTACATCGGCAATTTAGAAGACATTTCTATTGAAGATATATCATCACTCCTCACAGACTGTGGTCTTGAAGTTGATGGTATTGAAGAAAAAGAAGCAATAAAAGGCGGCTTAAAAGGACTCGTAACAGGGGAGGTTTTAACGTGTGTGGACCATCCTGATTCAGACCATCTACATCTTACGACTGTTAATATCGGCAGCGAAGTCCTGTCAATTGTTTGCGGTGCACCCAACGTCTCTGCGGGGCAAAAAGTTGTTGTTGCGACTATCGGCACTGTGCTTTATAGTGGTGACGAAAAATTCACTATCAAGAAATCAAAAATTCGCGGTCAGGAGTCTTTTGGAATGATTTGCGCCGAAGATGAAATCGGACTTGGAACTTCGCACGACGGCATTATGGTTTTGCCTGCCGAAGTTCCTGTTGGAATGAAAGCTGCTGAATATTTCAACGTAACGTCCGACTACGTAATTGAAATAGGTCTAACGCCCAATCGTTCCGATGCCACTTCGCATATCGGCGTTGCACGCGACCTTGTTGCAATGTTGAAAGTTCGCAAATTCAGCAATGAGGCAGAGAATATTTTAAAAATCCCCGATGTGTCTGCTTTCAAAGCAGGAAGCGAGAAGACAGTTACGATAGAGGTTGATGACACAACGCTTTGTCCGCGCTATACAGGGCTTGTCATAAAAGGAGTTAAGGTTGCGCCATCGCCACAATGGTTACAGGACACTCTGCTATCCCTCAACTTAAAACCAATAAACAATATTGTTGATATTACAAATTTTGTTTTAATGGAAACAGGTCAGCCTCTACACGCATTTGATATGTCAGAGATAAAGGGGAACAAAGTAGTTGTCCGTACTGCGAAAGAGGGCGAAAAATTTATTACGTTAGATGGTATAGAGCGTGTGCTTTCTGCACAAGACCTTATGATATGCAACCAGAGCTATCCGATGTGTATTGCTGGCGTTTTCGGCGGACTTAATTCAGGAATAAAAGAGAGCACGACAGACGTATTTTTAGAAAGTGCGTACTTTAATGCGTCTTCCATTCGCAAAACCGCCCGCAGGCACAGCTTGAATACAGACGCTTCTTTTCGTTACGAAAGAGGTGCAGACCCAAATATTACGGAATATGCAATCAAACGCGCATCTCTACTTATAAAAGAAATAGCAGGCGGTGAAATCGCTTCGGAAATCACGGATATTTATCCGACAAAAATAGAACCTGCGCGTATTGAACTTTCCTTGAAATATCTTAATTCTCTTGTGGGCGAAGAATTTTCTGCGCAAACAATATGCGCCGTTCTTGAAGCACTTGAAATGAAAGTTTCTACAAGTGGGGATACGATAAATGTAGAAGTTCCGACAAATAAAGTTGATGTTACCCGTCCCGCAGATTTGGTAGAAGAATTTTTGCGTATCTACGGATATAACAAGATTGAAGATAAGGGACGGTTATCATTTTCACTTCAAGACGGTGAAAAAATAAAACCCGAAGCGGTGCAGCGTAAAGTTGCCGATATGATTGCTTCTAACGGCTTTTGTGAAATCCTTAATAACTCACTCACCAACGAAGAAATCAGTAAAAAATTTTACGACAATTCTACAATTGTGGAAATAGCAAATCCGTTGAGCAGTGAACTTGGCGTAATGCGCCCATCCCTTTTAATCGGTGGCTTGCAGAGCGTAGCTTATAATATCAATCGCAAGCAAAACGATTTGAAATTTTTTGAATGGGGGAGAACATACAGCAAAAATAATTCGGTAAAAAGCGATGCTCCTGTCACGGCTCGCTACAAAGAAGAAGAACATCTTTCACTCCTCATCACAGGAGTATCAGTACCCGAAAATTGGCTCGCTCCCGAACGTAAAACAGATTTTTATTTTATAAAAAAATACGCGGAACTCGTTTGGAATTTTTTACGTCTAAACGAAATATCATTTACGATAGAGGAATTGGGACAAGATGTCGAAATTTCTTATGGATTACAATATGTCGTAAATAAAAAACCGATACTGAAAATCGGAAAAGTAAAACACGAAATTTGCAAGGCGATAGACGTTAAGCAAGATGTTTTTTATGCTGATTTTAATTGGTCTGCAATATTGAAATTACTTCCGAAAAAAGCCGTTTCCTACAAGGAAATCTCTAAATTTCACACGGTAAGGCGTGACCTCGCATTATTAATTGACAAGAATATAACGTTTGCACAAATATCATCATCGCTAAAGCGTAACGCGAACAATTTGCTTGCAGGGGAAGTCATCTTGTTTGATGTTTATCAGGGTGAACATCTTCCCGAAAATAAAAAATCTTACGCCATAGGATTTAATCTGTTAGACGAGGAAAAAAATCTTACCGACCAGCAGATTGAAAGAACTGTGCAAAGGATTGTAGAAGGACTTGCTAAAGATTGCGGTGCTACTCTGCGATAGTCATATAAGGCTTAACGCGGTAAAATGTTTCCTTATCCATCAGGTTTACCTTTAACAGGTCGTCTGTTGTCGTAAAAGCACCGTATTTCTCGCGGTATTTTACTATTTCTTTTGCGAGGTAATAGTCTAAATAAGGGTGCTTTTTTAGAATGTCTATGTCAGCGGAATTTATGTTGATTTGACGGATGTTTGCAGCATTGACGGTTATTGACGGCGCAATTCTCTCATACAGGGCACTGTCAATCCCCCATACCTCTTTCAGTTGCTCTTTCCTGATAAAGCCCCCTAACTTTTCACGGTATGCCACAATGCGGCGGGCGTACGTGCTACCGATACCGCGCAATTCTTTCAGGTCAAGTGTATCGGCTTGGTTAAGTGCGACAATAAATGCTTTCTTCTGCATATATGCAGGAGGAGTATATTTTGCGCGATTTGTGTCAGAGTACGTTACTTTGTTGCGGGATGTCGTGTTCCTGACTTGTTCCGTCTTTTCAAATACCGTATTTCCAAGATCAGTTTCAATAATTTCTGCCTTTCCAAACTCCGTTTTCCAGAACGGAAAGGCTGTGCGTAAGGCGATTGTGGCGACAATCAAAAAGAGCAGTACATAAATACCGCAGCGATCTTTGCGTGTAAAAGCGAAATATCGGTTTATTTTCAAAAAAAATATTTGCATAATTAATGTTTTTATATAATAACGAACAAATTGCGTTTTTTACAAAAAAAAGAGTAATTTTGCGCATAAATTTAAAAAAAAATCAAAAATGCAAAAAGAATCAAAGTTAGTTGCGCCGATTAAAAAGATTTTTATCGGTGTGTTAATTTGTGTTGTAGCTGGATTGATTTATTCTGTCGTAAATCAATTACGTTTGCTTATGCCATTCGGACATGGTGCCGCTGTTTTAATATTTTATAATTTAGGACTTGCAGGTCTTATTACAGGATATGTGTTCATGTTTCTTGGCTTAAAAGGCTTTGAAGGTGTTGCGGAGCAAACAGACAAAAAACCTATACGCTTTCTCGTAGTATCGCCTGTCTTTCTGACTGTATCTGCTCTTATGGCTATGGCTGCATCCTTTGCGGTGTTTGCTGAGTCTTTTACGACATCTGCGGGGATATTGTATCTTCGGTGTACTTGCGTGGGAGCGCATATTTTGGCAATCCTGTCCGCTGTTTTGTTAGTTATTGGTTATGCAAAGTTGAAAAAGTCAGAGTCTTTTAATGAGGCAATGAAAGGTGGTTTCTCAATTATTTTTACTGCTGCTCTGCTCATTCTTATTTGCGAATGTCTTAATTTCGGAACTTATGTTTCTAAAGAAATTTTTGAGTTTGCGCCTGCCACTGCAGCTCGCTGTTGTTCCTACTTTATGTATTCTGTAGGTTATATTCAGGGGGCAATTGGCATTGCAGGTCTTTTAATTGCGCTTGTTGGCTGGAATAAGGTCAAGCGTGGTAGTGTCAAGTCATAAGTAAAATTTAAGCCTGTGCCAGAAATGGCGCAGGCTTTTTTGTTATGTGTAATAACTGAATACTATTTCGCCAAAACGACTTAGAGCGGGATGGAATAATGATTTTTTACTACAATTAATCACAAATAAAAATGCGTTTTCCCTGGTGCCCTGGCGTTTTCCCTGCTCATATAGGAAATTTTTGATTTTTTTGCGTACCTTTGCGAGGTTTTTATGATTGTTTAACACCTATTAATGACCTATTTTAGTAAGTTTTAATAAAATCAAAATGAATGTTATACATTTGCGGATCTTTTTTGTCAGTAGTTAGTCGTATTGGTTTTTGAACAGATTTTGAGTGGTAGTTGAAATATGATAAGAATCGTTGGGTTTGAACGGTTTTGGCTGTGGGTAACATTCCCATAAGCATGGGAATGGGAACAGAAAGTGGAGAAGTGGGGTGAGAGATTGTACGTAGTGTGAGTTTTTTAATAGGATTTTCAAATAACAATTGAACTGTGGCAGGTGAATAAGCCAATTCAAATTATCAATAATATAGCGAAAAAGACAGCCTTGTCGCTAACAAGGTGTGCGAGTACCCCCGTATGGGCTTCGGGCTTCGGGCTTCGGGCTTCGGGCTTCGGGCTTCGGGCTTCGGGCTTCGGGCTTCGGGCTTAATATGGTATAAGCCAAGACGTAGTTGCGTTCTGCGACGCGTCGAGATTCGAGAAAATTTTACGGGAATATCAACTGCCAACAATAGTTGGTGTGATTTTATATACCCAATCGTTTATGCGAAGCATAAACGATTGGGTTTTTTATTTTGGTATCATCTTAAAAACCTTATAAAAAATAAAAATATGAATAAATTATTACTATTGAGTATGTTGTTAATGACGGCGAGCGTTGTTCAAGGGAAACGTCATTATGTGGGCTTCGATAACACTAACTCTGCCCCCGCAGGCAGCGAAGTTATAACCAAAACCACCACAGCCCAATTGGGTGCAAACCTGCTGTCTGTTTTAGGTCCCGCCCCCTCATACGTACCAGCACCAGTGTCTGGCGACACCGTTCTTATTGCTTGGGGCAGATACTACCTCACGAGCGAGCTAACCATACCTGCGGGTGTGGTGGTGCAGGGCGGTTACAATCCTGACGCAGGCACAGCCTTCACTCGTGTCTATCCGGGCGCGGTCTATCCGAGCGGTGCACCAACGTTTGCCAATATGACCATTCTTGACGGCAACGCTTTCTTCACTTCTTCTCGTGCTGACAAGCACCGCGTGGCAACCGTAAAAGGCACTTTGGAGACGTGCTATATTCGCGGTGGTCACACCAATGAGCTTAGCGGCACTACACCTGAAAAACTCTACGGCGGTGGCTTGTACGTTGATGGTGGCACTGTTGTTGCTTGCATAATACGTGGGAATGTGGCGAACAACATCACAAGCCGTGCGACAACTCCTGCTCTTGGTGGTGGCGTATATCTTACAAACAACGGCAAGATTTACAATAGTCTAATCACCAATAATATGGCTAACGGGGGCTACGGCGTTTATGGTGAAGCGGGTTGCGCCATTACAAACGCCACA
>JAISPZ010000104.1 GCA_031274555.1 Bacteroidales bacterium
CATTGGTTATACAGTAACACCAAATTTAGTGAAAATTTTTCAAACGGCAAAGCGTTACAAATATTTATTTGATAACGCTTTGCTTGTTTTTAGCAAAAAATAATTGCGGATTTAAGGTATTTAAGGATGTGATTTGTTAATAATTTTTGATTTGCTTTTTTCTCATAATTGTAATATATGTAACGAAAAATTCTAAAAAAAGCAAAAATAGCTATTAATTAACTGCCCTTCAGAGCACTATAATTTTAAAATTTTTGTAAAATTTTCGCAAGATTTTGTAGATTTTCGCAAGATTTCTCAAGATTTCTCAAGATTTCTCAAGATTTCTCAAGATTTCTCAAGATTTCTCAAGATTTCTCAAGATTTCTCAAGATTTCGCAAGATTTCGCAAGATTTCGCAAGATTTCGCAAGATTTCGCAAGATTTCGCAAGATTTCGCAAGATTTCGCAAGATTTCGCAAGATTTCGCAAGGCGGGAATTTCTAAATAATCAACTCTAAAATCTGAAAAATGGTCGGTTATTGCGGCATTTGTACCCAAAAATAACAGTCCTCCGTATGTCAGTTTTCTGTTGGTTACAATTTTCAATCGTTGATTAAATTCGTCATCGTCCATCGTGTTGTAATGCAAATTCGGATTAAATTCTTTCAGATATTCACGAAAGCACTTGTATGAGGCTTTGTTAAGTAAATCAACCGACGTGCCTTCAACTACTTTTTCCGACATTGAGCCGAAGGCTTGGTCGCGATAAAGGGCGTTGATTTCAAACTCTCTCGCCTGTTGGTCATTTTTTCAACGTCATCAACACCGACAATGTCAAACGTTTTCTTCTTTTGCGACACGCCGAACACAATCCAGCCTCCCGAAGTGTTGGAAAATGCAGAAACTGTTTTCCAAACGTCTTTCGGAACGTCTGTATGGGCTGTCTTGACTTCAAAATCGTCCCATTCCATATTTTGCAAATGTTCCAACAATTTCTGTTTGGTCATTGACTTGTTGTTTTCTATGTTTTGTTGTTCAGGCACGTGGTTTTTATTTTTTTGAATTTTCCAACAATGCTTTTAATTCTGCTTTTTGTGGCAAAATCGTACTGTATTTTGTGGCAAAAATCTGTTTTTTATCTTCGGGCAATGTGATTTCAACCAAATTTTCATTCTTGTTTTTGCACAAAATAATGCCGATTGTCGGATTTTCCATCTCACTTTTCATAAAACGGTCGTAATAATTGACATACATTTGCATCTGTCCTAAATCTTGGTGCGTGAGTTTGCCGATTTTCAAGTCAATCAGCACGAAACATTGCAACAGGCGATTGTAAAAAACCAAATCCACAAAATAATGTTCTTCGTCAAACGAAAATCTGACTTGCCGACCGCCAAAGAAAAATCCTTTGCCCAATTCAAGCATAAATTTTTCGATTTTATTGATAATTTCAGTTTCAAGCGTAGTTTCGGAATAGAAACTATGCTCGTCTAATCCTAAAAATTCCAAGACTAATGGCTCTTTGAGTAAATCTTTAGAATTTTCAACTATCTGCCCTTCCCGCGCCAATCGCCAAACTTCTGCTTTATCTTTGCTCAATGCCAAACGCTCGTATAATCCGCTATTGTATTGCCTTTTGAGTTCTTCAAGTTTCCAGTTATTCTGAAACGATTCAATTTCATAGAATTGTCGTTCCTGCTCATTGTCTATCTGCATCAGGAAAAGATAGTGCGACCAACTGACAGGTAACAGTTTAATGTCTTCATCGCCAAAAATCCTCAAACTGTTTGAGGATTTTTGAAACACCTCACAATTCCTCAATTCTTTTGAGGATTTTGAGTAAATGAGGAAGAAATTGCGCATACGTTCCAGATTTTGAACGGAATAGCCCTTGCCCAATTTTTGTGTAAGTTCGAGTGAAACGTTTGGCAAAAGATTGGCACCATATTCGGCGCGTGTTTCGCCCTGCTGATATTCTTCTACAATCAGTTTGCCAATCAAATAATTGGTGCAAACCATTGCGGAATTGGCAACGCGGGCAACTCCCGATTTTGCCTGCTCAATCAGATGTATTATTTTGTCGGTCAGGCGTTCCTTGTATTCCTTGTTTTCTCTTTCGGTGGCAAGGGTGTATTGTATGGGTTGAGGATTGGGCATAATCATTCTAAATTTTTACATTTTTACACATATTAAAAAATCCCTTTTACAATTCATTTTTCACTGTTAATGGAAGCAATGCAAGATGTGAGAATACGTTTTAGACAGGACACACTAAAAGGAAGACGTGTCGCACGATGGTTTTGTGTCGCGCTCTTTTCTTATATCAATGTTGAAATTTTTTTCAGCAATGTCAATCATTGTTGAGTATGCCAAAGCCTTCATATCTGCTAATTCTAATTGATGTTGAAGTTCTTCTATCCGCCTTTTAAGCATAGCAGTTTCGGATACGAGCAGTATCTTGTCTGACGGCTTATTATTTTTTGTTGTTTTCATCATTAATGACATTTTTGCGAAAGTAGTGATTTTATTTGCATGGTAGTGATTTAATCCCAAAACAGATCTTCTTCTTGTATTCATTTTTTATATTTAGGGCTGTGATTTGTTAATAATTTTTGATTTGCTTTTTTCTCATAATTGTAATATATATAACGAAAAATTCTTAAAAAAAGCAAAAATAGCTATTAATTAACTGCCTTTCAAAGTACTATAATTTTAAAATTTTTGTAAAATTTTCGCAAGATTTCGCAAGATTTCGCAAGACGGACAAAATTATTTCTTTTTATCGCTTTTCCGTAATTGAATTACTTTACTTCCTCAAAAGTATTCTATACTGATTACAAGCATATTACGCAATTGTGTCGCAGATAACACCTGCATCAATCCGGTTTTATAATTACCCATTTTCCACCTTTACCAGCACCGTCACGGTGTATAAATCCTTTGCTTTTAAGATTATCAATATGTTTTTGAATAGTTGAGCGTGTTATATTAGTTTTTGCTGATAGTTGCGAAATAGATATGGCGTTGTTTTTACTTATTAAATCCAAAATCTTATCCATAGTTTTTATTTTCGTACCGCTTTTTTCTTCAATCGTACCGCTTTTCGTACCGCTTTCTTCGGTTTTTATACCGCTTGTTCCTTCAATCGTACCGCTTTTCATACCGCTCTCATTAACATCAAACCCCGAAGTATCGCAGGCAAGCAGTGTTTCATCTGCTTTCGGGTCATAGTCAATGCTTAATGCGTACAAATCAAGCACTTGACGATAAATCAATTTTTCGCTGCTGCGAATGTCTCTAATTCTGTCGAGCAACTCTCGCCAATAGCCGCCGCCTCCGAGATTTTTCAATCGCTCATCGTCCATCGTAAAGCATTTTACAATGTATTCTTTCAGTCGCAAAGTTGCCTACTGACGGAATTTTGTGGCTATTTTGGAATTGATACGATACCCAAGCGAAATTATCATGTCAAGGTTGTAATATTTTACCTCTTTTGTCTGAGTTTTTCCTTCAATAGCACCATGTTCAGTGGTATGTAAGAAATTCTTACTAACCACATTTTCCTCCAATTCTCCACTTGTAAGAATATTTTTTATGTGCATTGTAATATTCGGACGGGAAGTTTGAAAAAGTTCTGCCAAATCTGCCTGCGTGAGCCACGCCGTTTCGCTTTCAAAACGCACATCTACCGAAATTTTATCATCTTTGGTTTTGAAAATGATAAACTGATTGTCCTTTTCAGGTTGCTTGTATTCTATGTTTTGTTGTGAGGACATAAAATTTTATTCAAACTATTTTTTAGGTAGTTGTTTTACAGCACGATCGAAATCACTTTCCATCTGTCGCATTTCTCTTTCGCGGTAAATTTCAAACTCTTTTTCTGCTTTTTCGATTGCCTGTTTGTGCGATATTTTGCCGGAACCCATTAACAATTTTCTTTTGTTGTGTAAAATCTGACTGTCCAATTCGGCAACCCAATCGTGCATTGTCATTGGGTTTTGCTCCAATGCCTGAAATTCGGCAAATTCCAAAAACTGAGAGACTAACAAATTGAGCCGTTGCAATTCAATTTCAGACAAATAGTTTTTTGCAATTTTCACATCGTCTTTTGTAATGTAATTACCTTTAAAATTGGTCATTCCAACCAACGGCTTTTCGTTATCTACGCGGTCGTATATCACTTCGGCGGCAGTATGTTCGTGAACGGCAAAATGCAGTTTGTTTTGCACTGTGGCGAAAAATATTTTGGTTAAATCGGCTCGTGGGTCGTAATCAATCGCAGTGGCATAAATGTCCGTAACTTGCTGATAAAAATTGCGTTCGGACGAGCGAATATCGCGAATGCGTTGCAACAATTCACGAAAATAGCGTGACCCACCCTGTTTCAATCTTTCATCGTCAAGAGCAAAACCTTTCTGAATATACTCGTGCAGCCGACTCGTAGCCCAACGGCGAAAACGGGTGGCAATTTGCGACTGCACACGATAACCGATTGCAATAATCATATCAAGATTGTAATGATCAATTTCGCGTTTTACCTGCCGTGTGCCTTCGGTTTGAACTAACAAGAATTTCTTGTGAGTTGATTCCTCAAACAATTCGCCGTCTTGAATAATTCCATCAATATGCTGACTTACATTCTGTTGCGTAGTGTTGTAGATTTCAGCCAACTGCTTTTGTGTCAGCCAAAGGTCTTCATCGGCAAAGCGAACGGAAACATTTGTTATTCCGTTATCGTCTTGATATAGAATGATTTTATTTTCTTCAGACTTTTTCACATCGTTCTTTCTTGTAACGTGCTGTATATTCGGAATTTAAGTTGTTTATTCATATTATCTTACTTTATCATTTTGCTTAATATTATTTTGTATTCTATGTTTTGAGATTATAGATTCAACGAGCAAAGTTATAAAATATCTGCTAAAAAGATGTCTGCCGGCAGGACAAACGCATTATAAAATTATCTAACAGATATACAGCACTTTGTAAAATAGAAGTTTGTCAATTTTTGCAAAAATAGCAAAAGCCTGCCATTGATTATCAGAATGTTATATGCATGAAATATTTATAATGCGTTTGCCCTGGCTCTGATACAGGGCAAACGCATTAAAAAACTATCTAACAGATATACAAATAGTTGCAGAATTACGTTTTGTCAATTTTTACGAAAAATAGCAAAATCGTATTTGATTATCAGGATATTATCCATATAAAATATTTTTAATGCGTTTGCCCTGGGCTCTGATAGAGGAAATGTGCCAATTTATGTGTACCTTTGCAAAATTGACCGTTGGTGGTCTTTTTGTTATAATTATGTAGTCGTGTTGATTTTCTTATAGTATATTTCAAAAATCAAAAAATGAATAATCTGTCTTCCGTATCTTTAACATCTCTCACGTCCGCAGGGTCGAGGTCAGTGTCGCTTGCGCCATGCTCCGAATGTGGAGTTTTGTGCCTAAAGAGGAGCAGGGAGCAGGGAGCAGGGAGCAGGGAGCAGGGAGTATCATAACTGCCTGACGTATTCTACGTCGGTAGTATTCGTAAAAAATTTTATTTTAAAAGCATTGGGCTTAAACAAGTGTAATTTAATTACGCCTGTTGTTTATGCTGTTGATAACGGCGTAAAATTATTGAAAGAAAACCCACTTGCAGTTGCGACAAATTGTTTAAGCACCGTTCTTAAATATGCCATTTATGGCATATTTAAGAACGGTGCAGTTTTTGGGACACTACAGGCAACGGTATTTAAATTGTCAATTGTTAATTGTCAATTGTCAATTCCTGCTGACGCGGATTAGAATTTAGAATGTAGAATTTAGAATTGGGGCTAACGCGCTTCTCAATTATGACTTAAATAATATCCAAATAAACTAAAAAAACGTATGAATAAATTTTCAAAATTATTATTGATTGTTGCACTTATGTGTAGCGCGAGTGTGGTGTGCAGTGTATATGCCATCAATTACTACGTAGGTTTTTCAAGCAATCCTTCCGGTGTTAAGTACTCTGGCGACGTTGCAGGTCTTAAATCAGCCCTTCTTGCTGCGGGTGCGAACGATGTGGTGTATATTGCCAAAGGGACATATTACCTTGACTCGCAGCTAATAGTAAAAACGCATATTATTGGTGGTTGCAATCCTGCGGGTGATGGCAGCCAAGAACCAATTGCGATAGGTGCAGCGGGTAATTTAACGAGCAATATGACTGTTTTGGATGGCAACAGTCTTCGCCATCCCTTGCGCAGTGAGAAGCACCGCGTAGCGACCGTGAACACAGGCGGTATAATTGAGAACTGTCTAATAAGAAACGGCCATGCTCGTGGAACAACAAACGACACCAATGACCTGAACGGTCATGGTGGTGGTGTTTTGTTAAACGGAGGCAAACTGTACAACTGCATAATACGTGGTAACGTGGCGATGAACGTACAGTATCAAAGCACCAATAAGAGCAGTGGCGGTGGTGTATATATTACGAATAACGGTGGTGAGGTAGTAAACTGCGTGATAGCGTTCAATATGGACGACAGAGGAGTAGGCATAGACGGCAAGAGCGGTGAGTCGATAAACAACACAATCGCTTACAACGCTATGGCTCCTAAATGGATAAATATCCCTGGTGGTAACTTTCAGCCGTATGACGGCTGGAGCACTACTACTCAACTGACAAACCGTTATATCACTTTGTCCTCTTTTTATATGGCGGAAACAGAATGTACAGGTGGTCAATTTGCGTGTTTTATGGCTGCGATAGACCTTGCTGGTTCAAGTGAGCCATATTCTTTAACGCAGGCTGACAAAAATGCGATGGTCGTTGCGAAAGCTCTTGTTCCGACCTCCTACGCAGGCTATCCAACAGGAATAACAGTAGAACAATACGCACTTTTATCTTTTAATTCTGCTGGTTCGTCCTCCACTGTGGGTACAAGTATGTGGAATATTACGTCAAGTCATGCAAACAATGCAGATAATTTACGATGCGGCGGTTGTCTGTCATCTGATGGTAGTGTTAATAATAGGGTCTGGTTTCCTTTATCCGACAAGTCTGCGTCTGGTACGGCGACTTCTGGTACAGAGGCACGTCGTCGCGATAACTATCCTATAAGTCTTGTATCGTGGTATGGCAGTTTAGCTTATAGTTTGTGGTTAGGTGGTTGTTTGCCGACAGAGGCTCAGTGGGAGTATGCTGCTCGTAGGAGTACTTCAGGTATGAATAATACGGTATATGCGGGTTCAGATGTGATAGATGATGTAGCGTGGTATGATCAGAATAGCGACTTGAATGGTGGCAATAACAGTAGCACATGCAGGGCTCATGAGGTGGCAAAGAAAGATGCGAATGGGATAGGTTTATTTGACATGAGTGGTAATTTATATGAGTGGATTTTGGATCCTCGGGGGGATTATGTAGCGGGTGGTACAACAGCTATAACTGCTGGCAAAAATTTGGTAAGTGGCGGGAATGGTAACACTGGAACCACATCTGGGAGTCGTTTGCAGAATCCTGTGGCGTTGCCTACTGCTACGGGCTCTTACCGCGTGTAGCGTGGCGGTTACTGGAACCGTTCCGCTCCGTTCTGTTCGCTGGGCTATCGCACCGACGGCATCCTGAGCACCTGCTACGAAGACTCCGGTTTCCGGGCGGTCTGTGTCCCATAGAATTAATTACGAATTACGAATTACGAATTACGAGAACCGACAACAAGCATGTATTCACAAACGATATGCACAAATAACAACCGCGTCAGCAATAATTGACAATTAACAATTAACAATTGACAATTGACAATTAACAATTGACAGCCATTTTAACAAACAGAGAAACAGGAAAGATAGCACTGTTAGCACGAAGTGTTCGTGTTGTTGATTTAGAAAGATTGTTGCCACAAGATGACTTCCTTTGTAAAAGCGTAGAATGTATTACCAGATATATTTTTCCTACATATCGCCAATTGTGTAGTAATAGTTTTTTATGTGCTTACCATGTAGCAGATAAATTTCACGTTATACGACTGTTAATGGAAGCCATGCAGGATGTGAGGATACGTTTTAGACAGGATGCACTAAAATAAAGACGTGTCGCACGATGGTTTTGTGTCGCGCTCTTTTCTTATATCAATGTTGAATTTTTTTTCAGCAATGTCAATCATTGTTGAGTATGCCAAAGCCTTCATATCCGCTAATTGTAATTGATATTGAAGTTCTTCTATCCGCCTTTTAAGCATAGCAGTTTCGGATACGAGCAGTATCTTGTCTGACGGTTTATTATTCTTTGTTGTTTTCATCATTAATGACATTTTCGCGAGTGTAGTGATTTTATTTGCATGGTAGTGATTTAACCCCAAAACAGATCTTCTTCTTGTATTCATTTTTTATATTTCCTTAAATCCGCAAGCAAATTATTTTGAGAGTAGAAAAATATTTCCGAAGTTTTTTTTGCGGATATTTTGGGAAACGAGGGGTTGATATGCTGTTTTTCGACAAAAAAAATGCAG
>JAISPZ010000150.1 GCA_031274555.1 Bacteroidales bacterium
AATTAAAGTTGATACAATAATGTGAATTACGATAATGGCATAGATTAGTGAAAATTGGTACAATACATTGCCGCAACCATTGAAGCTACGCAAGAATTAAAGTTGATACAATAATGAAAGTTTGGTACAATTTTTTAATTGTCAATTGTGAATTGTCAATTGTAAATTCTCTAAAATAAAAGTTAATACAATAATGAAAGTTGATACAATAATGTGAATTACGATAATGGCATAAATTAGTGAAAATTGGTACAATACATTGCCGCAATCATTGAAGCTACGCAAAGAGTGAAAACTTATACAACGGCGCAAATTTACGATAAAACTTTCAATTTATACATAGATGAACAAAAATTTTATATCTACAACGCACCCCACACCTACCCGCCCCAACAACACCCACAACGCACCCACGCCAACAACTACCCGCCCCAACAACACCAACAACTACCCGCCACAACACCAACAACTACCCGCCACAACAACAACATCAATCACCACACCTACCCGAACCAACAACACCCACAACGCACCCACAACGCACCCACGCCCACAACGCACCCACGCCCACAACACACCCGCCCCAACAACAACATCAATCACCAGCAACACACCCCACACCTACCCGCCCGCAACACACCCCACACCTACCCGCCACAACAACAACATCAATCACCACGCCTACCCGAACCAACAACACCAACCACCACACCCACAGCGCACTCCATACCTACCCAACCCGCTCAACCACGCCGCCCGCAACACACCCCGCAACGACAATTGTAAAGTTCTATGTCTAATTTACACACCAACCTGTACTCTGCGGAAGCCTACGATTTGCGCCGTTCCGCTGTCCTTCACATACTGACCAACGGAAATTTTGCTGTCGAGAATGTACTCCTGTTCGTTCAAAGCGTTTTCTTTGAAGAATTTTGTGAGCTTGCCTTTGGCAATCATCTCTACCTTATCGGCAGGCTTACCTTCGGCAATAATTTGTTCACGCGCAATAGCAAGTTCGTGCTCTATAACGTGTTCAGGAAATTCATTTGCAGTGGTGGCGATAGGGTTCATCGCTGCAACTTGCATTGCCACGTTATGCCCCACTTCTTCCTTTGCAGACTCCTCACTAAAACCGACAAGTGTCGCCAAACGATTTCCATGATGGTTATAAGCAAAGACACGCTTCGCATCTTTATTGTCAATAAAGCAATACTGTGTCATTTCCATTTTTTCGCCTGTCTTACCAATAAGAGCAGTTATCATTTCTTCGACAGAAACACCGTCAAAAGTAAGTTTCAAAAGTTCTTCAAGAGATTTCGGTTGATGACCTGTTGCGATAGCTGAAATATTATCTACTGCCTTTACAAAATCTTCACTTTCAGCGACAAAATCCGTTTCGCAACTCAACATCACGATACAGCCATAGTCGCCTTTATCGTTTACTGTCGCAAGAACTCTACCCTGACGAGCTTCGCGGTCGGCTCGTTTTGCAGCAACCTTTTGTCCATGCTTTCTTAAATAGTCGATTGCCTTTTCAAAATCGCCGTCGCTCTCAATAAGTGCTTTTTTACAATCCATCATTCCTGCGCCCGTCATCTGACGAAGTTTGTTTACATCTGCAGCTGTTATATTTGCCATAATTTTATTTTTTTTGTGATTTATGAATTATTTTCGTGGACCTTTTTGATTACCTGCCGGAGCACGTCTTGGTCTTCTGTCCCTGCGATCGCTATCCTCGCCCCCCGATTTCCTGCGTTTTTCCTTGCCTGTTACCTCGCCATCTTCGTCTTCATCAACATTAACGTTGTCGCTTGCGTTTTCCGCTTCTTCATCGTCTTTATGACTTTCCCTTTCCACCTTTCTTTCGCGCAGACCTTCCTCTATTGCATCGGTAATCTTCGACACTATAATTTCAATTGACTTGGAAGCATCATCGTTTGCAGGAATTGGAAAACTGATAAGCTCGGGATTTGTGTTTGTATCGGTGATTGCAATAGTTGGTAAATTAAGACGCCGTGCCTCATCAACCGCAATATGCTCTTTGTTTATATCAACAATAAACACTGCCGATGGAAGACGTTGCAAGTCGGCGATAGAGCCAAGATTTTTCTCAAGTTTTTCTTTTTCACGTTGAATTTGAAGACGCTCTCTCTTTGAAAGTGTTTCGTATTGCTTGTCGTTTATAAGATCCTCAATCGTTGCCATTTTCTTTACGGCTTTGCGGATAGTCGCAAAGTTGGTGAGCATACCGCCCGACCAACGTTCCGCTACGTAAGGCATTCCAACACGTTTTGCCTGCTCCGCTATAATAGCACGTGCCTGTTTTTTTGTGGCAACAAAAAGGATAAGTTTACCTGATTTTGCGATTTGCTTGGCGGCGGCACAAGCCTCGTCAAGTTTTTCAATCGTTTGTCTTAAATTGATAATGTGAATTCCGTTTTTTTCAGAGAAAATATACGGGGACATTTTAGGATTCCATTTTCTTCTTAAATGACCGAAGTGTACACCGGACTCTAAGAGGTCGTCAAAAGTTGCTACTGACATAATTTATTTTATTTAAGGTTAAATTTCACTCTTTCGTATGTTTATCGTATGTTTATAAATCACTTTTGATACACCATACGAAACTCGCACACAAATATCCTGCCTTGTGCAGGCAACAATTTTCATGCTTATTTCTTTACCGAAATTTTCCCGAGTTTACATTCCTTTTTAATGAGGATTTTGATGTTTTTCCACAACTTCGACACTATTCATGCTCTCCGCCTGTCAAAAACATTTCTCACTCAAACAACAGGTAGTTCAATGAAGTCCTGATGTTTTGGATACTAAACGAGAGTTTTTCAATACTAACGTTTGCTAAATTGGAAGCGTTTACGTGCTTTCGGATGACCGGGCTTCTTTCTTTCTACCATACGCGAATTGCGAGTAAGAAGACCTTTCGCCTTTAAAGCAGGTTGATATTCGGCATCAACACCTACTAATGCACGTGCAATACCAAGACGAAGTGCTTCGGCTTGACCTTTAATTCCACCGCCGTCAAGGTTCGCCTTAACATCATATTTACCCAAAGTGCCTGTAACATCGAATGCTTGAGTTACTATGTACTGCAACATTGTTGTAGGAAAATATTCTTTATAGTCGCGGTTGTTAAGAGAAATATTCCCATTACCAACAGTGAGATATACGCGGGCAACAGCCGTTTTTCTTCTTCCGAGTTTATTGGTTACTTCCATATACTATTTAAGTTCTTTTACGTTAATTAGAGTTGGTTGCTGCGCCTGATGTCCGTGTTCACTGCCAACATATACATATAGATTTCTGAAAAGCTGGCTGCCAAGTTTGTTTTTGGGGAGCATTCCTTTCACAGCATGTTCTACAATAAAAACAGGTTTTTTATCAAGAACTTCTATTGGAGTTGCGAAACGCTGACCACCAGGATAACCTGTATGACGAACATATTCTTTATCGGTCATTTTCTTACCTGTAAAGCGGATTTTTTCGGCATTTATAACAATAACATAATCCCCACAATCTGCATGAGGAGTAAAGTTTGTCTTGTATTTTCCTCTCAACAAATTGGCGACTTCCGAAGCCAACCGACCAACCACTTGGTTTTCTGCGTCCACTAACACCCATTTCTTATCGGCTGTTGCAGCGTTTGCCGACACTGTTTTGTAACTCAAAGTATCCATATTTCAACTTTTGATTTTGTATTCTTTTTCAAAAAGGACGGCAAAGATAATGCTTTTTATTGAATAAAGCAACTTTATTCGCAATTTTTCAATATAGTTTCCTGCTTTCGAGTTTGAACGGCAAAATAAGTTTGATTTCAAGTTTGAAAACAGCACCATTTTGTGCAAGCAAATGGCAGTCATAGCGGGCAAGAGCGACATCGTACAGCTCGCGTTGAGCACTACTGCCGAGTTTGACCATTTTGCTGAGGTCAGCAAAATGGTCGAAACCCGCGCCACCACTGACTATACGAAATTTTTTATTGCCTTTTCAAGATTATGCCATTGCGTATAAAGCGGTCAAACGATTTTTATTTTTTGCGAGCAGGGTGTCCATCTCTTTTCTTTGTTTCCTCTAAAAATTTCCTTTCTTCGGCAGTCAGCTTGCGCTGTAATTTCTTTACATCTTCAGCAGGTGGTAATAATTCTGGCTTTACTCCCCGTTCTAATAATATCTTTCTAACAGATTTGTTATTTTCTATATGCTCGTGTGTAATTTTATTCTTTCCCTTTAAATCGTTCTCAACTACATTATGGCTGGTGAGTTCCGTTGCAAAATCTTTTGCCTTGATTGTTAATGTGGGTAAAAAATCTGCCAATGGACGACTTTCAGGAATGATTAATTTTTTCTTCATTTTGTTAGTTGAAAACCCACCAAAAAGAGCTGAATCGCCTTTGCTGCGAATAATCGCAAATCCTTTGTCATCAATACCTCTCTCATAAATAATTCCCGAAAGTTTCTTTTCACTATTAGATAGTTTTTCTCTTGCCGAAACTCTTGCAACATCAAGTAATCGTTGTTCAATAATTTCCTGTTTTCGAGTTTGAACGGCAAAATAAGTTTGAGCAAAAGCTATTTCAGGTTTGGAAACATCACCATTCTGTGCAATCAAATAGCAGGCGTAGCGGGTAAGAGCGATATCGTTTAGCTCTCGTTGCGCACCACTGCCGAGTTCGACCATTTTGCTGACCTCAGCAAAATGGTCGGAAACCGCTACACTGCTGGTTCTACAAGATTCTTTTGCCTTCTCTATCGCTTTTTCAAAATTACGCCATTGCGTATAGCCAAGTATTTCCTGCAACTCTCTCGCACTCCAATACTCCACGCCACCATATTCATAATACGCATTTTCAAACTTCTCTAAGAGGTTTTGTATTTGCTCCCTTTTCATCTTTTATAGTTTTTTATTTCGCTGCAAATATACAGTAAACAGCGACAAAAAAATCTTAAAAAATGTTAAAAATTTTTTAAAAAATGTTAAATCTTTACATTGAATAAGAAGACAAGTATTTTTACAGACTTTGTGCAAGCAAATGGCAGTCGTAGCAGGCAAGAGCGACATCGTACAACTCGCGTTAAGCACTACTGCCGAGTTTGACCATTTTGCTGAGGTCAGCAAAATGGTCGAAACCCGCGCCACTATTGGTTTTACAATATTATTTTTCCTTTCTATCAACTTCACTTTTGTTACTATGATATACGCAGTTTACTTTATATTGGGCAACTCTAAGCCAAGACTTTTTTTCCTGTCCCACGCTTTGAGCACAAAACCTAATATGAGGGCAGCTACACCAAGACCTGCCAACATCAATAGAGGTGCTGTGTAGTTGTAAGATGTGGCAGCCACTTCGGGGGCGATTTCGCCACTTGCAGGTTGAGAAATATCAAACCTTTTTCCGTATCATTCACGTCCTTGTGAAAGCGACCGTACAAAGGCAAAAAGTCATTATGAAAATTTTTCGTCTTGATAAAAGTTAAAAATGAATAAAAAAAAGACTTGTCTCGCCAAGTGTGAGTTGGCAAAACAAGTCTTTTGTTTGACTATACGAAAAATTCTTATATTCCTACTATATGTAGTAATGAGTAAGTTACGCCACGAAACATTCCGTTTTTTTGAGAGATGAAATATCTTTTAAAAGCGATATTTTGGGCGGTTGAGTGCATATCTTTTAAGATTTCACTTTTTTCTGGGTGTCGAAGGTACGATTTTTTTAATTTTACAGTCGAACCTACAACTTTTCAATATAGTTTTCTGTTTTCAAATTTGAACAGCTATATCAAGCAGCTGTTTTTCGATTTGGTAATTCCAAGCCGTAGCCTTTCTTTTTGTCGATGATTTTAAGTATAAACCCAAGTATTAGTGCCAAAATACCGAGTGCAGCAAAAAGAAGCATTGGGTTCGTAAAATCGTACTCGTCATATTCGGTAATACCCACGTTAGACTTTGCCAAAACACTGCCTATTATCATCGGAAAAGCATAAAGACCTATATTCTGTATCCAAAAGATAAGAGCATAAGCCGAACCGAGAACTTTCTCATCTATCAACTTTGGCACGGAAGGCCATAGTGAGGCAGGGACAAGCGAAAATGAAATTCCGAGCAAAATAATACTTAAATAAGCGACACCGACTTTCAATCCTTCTCCCATATCCAAAGGTAAAATCAGAGCAAATGTAAGGTGACAAATAATCATAAGTATCGCACCAAAAATAAGCATTGAGGCACCTTTACCCTTTTTGTCCAAGAAATTACCAAGCAATGGAGTAATCACAGCAGCACCGAGAGGAAAAACAAAGAATATATAAGACGCTTGTTCTGCCGTATAATCCAAGTTTGCCTGCAACATCCAACCTGCATATTTTTGAAACGGAAAGATAGCCGAATAGTAAAGAACACAGAGGAGTGCTGTAATCCAAAACCCTGAACTTTTGAAAATTATGCCAATATCTCTGATTTTAAACGGTTCTTCATCTTCCGTCACTCCCTGTTCTCCTGTTTCTTTGTCAAGTTTCTTATCCATAAAGGAATAAGCAATAAACGAAAGCAGTCCTATACAGAGTAGTATCACACCCATTGCAACGGGGCGCGAAACGCTTGCTTCACGAAAATACGCGATAATCGGTGCTGCGAGGAAGACCACCGCCACACCTACTCGTGCCAAAGCCATTTCCAAACCCATTGCAAGTGCCATTTCTTTGCCCTTAAACCATTTAACAATACCACGCGACACTGTAATACCCGCCATCTCTACGCCACAACCGAATATCATAAAACCTACGGCAGCGAATTTTGCAGATGCTGGCATTCCTTCAAAGAATGGGGTCACATTCCACCATGCTTCCGGCAGGTTAAAATAATTTGTAAAAAATGTGTTCAGTCCACTTGTTGCAAAACTGTCTGTAACTGCATACCAATTCATGGAAGCACCAAGTACCATCACTGCACCAGAAAGAATTGCAGTAAAGCGTACTCCCATTTTATCAAGGATAATACCTGCAAAAATCAGGAAGAAAATGAAAACATTGAGAAATGTTTCTGAGCCTGCGTAGTTGCCATAATCGACCGAGGACCACCCTCGCTGCTCATTTAGAAGTTCGGTTAGGGGTGAAAGTATATCCATAAAGATATACGAAAAAAACATCCCCATTGCTAAGAGGAATAAGGCTGCCCAGCGGGCATATTTGTTGTCGCGAAGCGACTGTTTTAATTCATTCATAATATAAATTATCTAAATTATTAAAGTTCTGTTGGAGTGTTTGTCGATTTTTTGAAAACGACTAACGCATAAAGTCCGACTATGATTAATGTAAAAAATGTTCCACTCCAATTAAATGGCATAGAGAACAAAAGTGGCAAAGCAATGCACAATAAATGCGAAATTGTGTAAATATGAAAACCCAATTGGCGATTTTTTACACAATCGGATTTAATACTTTTAAACATAACAGCAGCACCAACAACAGAGCCGAGAGCAAAGAGTGCCACCAACAACAAGTACCATGTATTTTGAAGAATACTCAATGTTTGCGCAAGTACGACATCAATGTTAGGGACGGTTTCCTGCAATTGGCTAAAACCATCGTTGTCTTCGAACTTTTCAAAAAAAACTGTCCAAAACTGATCTCCTGGAATGGCTATTACTGTGTAGCTTACACACATTACTCCGCTCCAAACAAATGTTAAGATGCAAAGAATTTTTAATAATGTCTTCATAATATTTTAATTTTTAAATTTCGTAATTCTACATTCTATTTTGCGCTCTGCTGCGTTAGGGATTATTGCTTCGCAATGAAGTCGCTCACGCTCGGCATAGTCCGCGCAAGCGCGTCCTCTGCCCTCGCTTACTCGCGACTTTGAGCAGAAATCCTTTTTTGCAGTGCGGGGGTCGTGCGGGTGGCGGGCAAAAAAGATTGCAGCGGAAAGCCCGACCCCGCACGAAGCTCTGCGAGGGCGGGGGAACGCCCAATTCTAAATTCTACATTCTAAATTCTACATTCTATTCTACATTCCCATCTGCTGCATAGTCGCAACATTCTGTTCATATAAATCTTTTAGTGCTTCTTCGTCTTTATACTTTTCGAAAATCTGGTTCATGCTATAAAAAACGCTACCACATTCATTTATTTCCGCCTTTAAAGATGCCGCAAATTTCTGTGGAAATCTATGCACATAGCTTAAACGCTGCATATAGACATCTTGTATCTGTTCAGCGAGTTCCGCACCCTTCTCAATTGCACCGGCATTCAAATATGCCTCCACAACATATACCATCACGCCGTCGAACGGAATTTTATTATGTGGAAAAAACTCTATGATTTTATCCAACGCAACAACAGCAGAGTCTTTTTTATTCTCGAACACAAGTGCATTTGCAAGTTGGATATAATTATACTTGATAGACCTGCTGTAAGCATTGCTTTCTGGATCAACGGCTGTTTTCGGATCCTGCAAATTTCCCCAACGAAATTTATTTACAAACAAATCGTAGGTAATACCTGTTTTTACTCCATTGCCACCAATTAATTCTCTATTGGGATTTAGATATGGAACAATCTTCGACACTGCACCCTGCACCTCCGCTAACTGCGGCACAGGATAAATATCCCCCTGCGCTCTATCGCTCATAAGACAGATAGATCTTTCAAAATGATTTGTTCCAAGCACATCTAAAAATGCCAAATCATTTTTATAAAGTGCATTGCTTGAGTTTTTAAGTTCCCAACTTACAACAGGAAGTGCACGCTTGGCTTCGTCTTCTGTAATAATTCCATTTGCAAGTAATTTTTCTAAGGGCACAGTAATTTTTACTTTCTTTGTCGGAAAAATATTTATCTGTTCACCGTTCCTTGCCATTTGCTTGCTTCGCGAGTCATCACTATTAACAAACCTCATTATATCCTCAAGTTCGATTGCATCTCCGTAATTTTTATTTTCGAGCCAGACATAATCGTTGGAACCTTGTCCATAATTATTATATGATACGGACATTTTTACAGGTGGTGAATCGTAGAGTTTGCGAAATAGCGGTTGCACATGCCAATAGCTTCCCGCCAAAGCACTGTTTAGAATACGCACGTCGTTGCGAAAGTTTTCTACAAATTGACAATACCACAATGGGAAAGTATCGTTGTCACCATTAGCAATAAGAATTGCATTTGTATCACAAGACATAAGAGAATTTTTTGCGTAATCGTACGCAGCAGTGCGGTGTGAGCGGTCATGGTCGTCCCACTCCTGCGAAGCCATTAAAACAGGTACAGCAAAAAGTGTTACAACAAATACTATTGACGTTGCGACTACAGGCTTCATCTTTTTTGCAAGCCACGTAGAAAGTGCCATTACTCCAAGACCTATCCATATCGCAAATGCATAAAATGAGCCTGCGTAAGTATAGTCGCGTTCGCGTGGCTCTGTGGATGGCTCATTAAGATATATCACAATCGCAAGACCCGTCATTAAAAATAGAAGCAGAACTACAAAAAAATCTTTTTTGCTCTTTTTGTAGTGGAAGAAAACACCAGCCAATCCAAGCAATAACGGCAAAAAGAAAAGTGTATTTCGCGCTTGATTATGTTCAAGAAAATCTGGCAAGTTATTCTGTGGTCCGAGGCGAATTTCATCTAAAAATTTTACTCCACTAATCCAATTTCCATGCAAAATATCTCTGCTGCCATCACCGTTATAGCCAAGCCCTTGTTCGTTATTTTGACGACCTGCAAAATTCCACATAAAATAACGGAAATACATCCACCCCACCTGATAGCGGAAAAAGAAACGCATATTCTCTCCAAATGTCGGCTTTGCCGTGTTGTCAGCTGCTTTCGTACCACTCCAAAAACGATAATATTGCACATGCGGACGACCACCACCCTCAGAATTTGAATACATTCGAGGGAAAAGTCCCGTATGAGCATTATCGTATTTATATTCGACATTGTGACCTACATTTCTATATTTTTTAGTCGCAGAGTCCCTGATGTATTTTGGCGAAGTTTCCTTAACATCTTGCACTCTTGCATTAAAATATTGACCATACATAAACGGTCTGCTACCGTATTGTTCGCGATTGAGATAATCAAGTAAGCTCAAAGCATTTTTAGGCTCGTTCTCATTCAATGGAAGATCGTTTTGATTTGAACGAATAACGAGTGTAAAGAATGTAGAATATCCGATAAGAACAAACGCAAAGCAGAGAATAATTGTATTCAGGAGTGCTTTCTGCTTTTTGCGCGAATATAAAAGTCCCCAAATAACTGCACCAATCAAAATTACAAAATAGAGAATTGTTCCTGTGTTGAATGGAAGCCCAAGACCATTAACAGCAGCGAGTTCAAAGTATCCTGCAAGTTTTACTATCCATGGCACAACACCCCAAAGGACAAAGCCGACAAGAACAAAAGAAACGATTAGAGAAATCCAAAGATTTCTGCGTGTATGCTCGAATTTTTTATAGTAAACTATAAATACAATTGCGGGAATAACAAGCAAGTTAAGTAAGTGAACACCGATAGCAAGACCTACGAGAAAAGAGATGAAGATAATCCAGCGTAGGTGATGTGGCTCGTCTGCAACTTGCTCCCATCTGAGGATTGCCCAAAAAGTTATCGCGGTAAAGAATGAACTCATCGCATAAACTTCACCCTCTACTGCCGAAAACCAAAACGTGTCGGAAAAAGTATATGCAAGCGAACCGATAATTGCACTCGCAAAAATCATTAATATTTGCGCCGAAGAACATTCTTCTCCTTTGTTTATCGCTCTTACAAGTTTCTTTCCAATCATTGTTATTGTCCAAAACAGAAACAAAATTGTGAAACTGCTACAAAGCGCAGACATAATATTTATTGCAAATGCAACTTTTGTGAGGTCGCCAAAAGTGAACATACACGCGAGTGAGCCAAGTATCTGAAACGTAGGTGCTCCGGGTGGATGTCCTACCATTTGACGAAATGCTGTCGAAATATATTCGCCGCAGTCCCACCACGATACTGTGCGCTCTGCGGTGGACACATATACCGCCGTTGCTATTGCCCACACGAGCCAACCAAGAATTTGATTTATTTTTGAATAGTTCTTCATCATACTTACTAATTTTAATTACGAATTACGAATTACGGCTGACGCGCGTATTATTCGTGCATATTATTCGTGCATATTATTCGTGCATATTATTCATGCATATTATTCATGCGTATTATTCGTGCATATTATTCATGCGTATTATTCGTGCATATTATTCGTGCATATTATTCGTGCATATTATTCGTGCATATTATTCGTGCATATTATTCATGCGTATTATTCGTGCATATTATTCATGCATATTATTCATGCGTATTGTCGTTGGTTTCAATTCGTAATTCGTAATTCGTAATTCGTAATTGATTTTAATTCTAAATTGCTCCATCAAGCATATCTGTTATTTCCTTTTCGTTATTTTGTGATGCAATCCCATAAATATCCCTCAATGCCTTTACAGTTTCATCAACTTCACCTTTAATATCACGTTGCATTTTTGTCGGAAATGATTTCAGATAATCTAACTTTCTTTTATAGACATCTGCCATTGTCAAAAGCACGTCCTTTCCTTTTTCCTTTGCACCAGCCATATAGTAGAAACGCGCATAATGAGAAGTATATCCGTCAAATTCAAGAATGTCGTTAGGAAACCAAAAAAGTCCCTTATCCAAAATATTTATTGACGAATCACTCTTGCCCTCATAATAGAGAACTGCGGCGAGAGAAAGGTACATACCCCTTGCATTATTACTCCAATTGCGAGTTTCAGGGTCAAGTTCCATTTTTCCCGAATTTAGTTCGCCCCAATCAAAAACATTCATGAGCAAATGATACGAGCGGTCTGATGCAATCCCATTTGAACTTGAACCAAGGTATTGACGGTTCGGATTTGAGTACGGAACTACGCGAGTTATACTACCCTCTATCTGTCCGTACGAAATTGACGGCAAGTAAGCTCTGTGTGATTGTGCGCCAGAGAAACATATCGGTCTTTCCCACGCATTGTTTGCGAAAACGTCAAGGAGCGCAAGATTTGATTTTGTAAGTTGATTTGAAGTTATATTCCAAATGAGAGTATCAGGAGCGTTACGCAACTCCTCTGCCGTATATAATTTCTTTTCTACCAATTCATTTTTTGGAACAGGAATTTTTACAGCATTTGTCGGGAAGAAACTCACGGCTTCGCCCGATGTTGTCATTAGCTTTGTTGCGGGATTATCGGAATTTACAAGACTTAAAAGTGAAATCACATTCTCTCTTGTATTCAGCCTGTTTTGAATAAAAACAGTAGTATTTTTATCACCGAAATAATTGCTGTTTTTTAATGACATCTTTAACGGCGCAGACTCGTATATTTGACGATACAGTGGCTGTATTGCCCACGAACTGTGAGTAAGCATACTGTTTATTACTCGCACGTCCGTACGAATATTCTCTACCTGCTGACAGTACCAAACAGGGAACGTGTCGTTGTCGCCATCAACGACAAGCACTGCGTTTGGCGGACACGACTCAAGCATATTTCTACCAAAATCTCGTGCAGCAGTGCGGCGAGAGCGGTCGTGGTCACCCCATCCCTGCTCCGCCATTAAATACGGTACGCCAAGAGTCGCAACAGCAAGCACTGCCGCCACAGGAGTAGGGATTTTTATCTTGCGCAACAGTTGCACAAAGCCCATTACCCCAAGCCCTATCCATATCGCGAACGCATAAAAAGAGCCGGCAAAAGCATAATCCCTTTCACGCGGCTCAGTCGATGGTTGGTTCAGATAAATCACGATTGCAATACCTGTCATAAAAAATAAAAGAAAGACAATAAAAAAATCTTTCTTCGATTTTCTAAAATGATATATCACGCCTATCAAACCAAGCAATAACGGCAAAAAATAAAATGTATTACGCGCAGGATTTTTTGCGAGATTATCAGGAAGATTATCCTGCGGACCAAGACGTGCTTCATCAATAAACTTTATTCCACTAATCCAATTTCCCTTAAAGTAATCACGAGTGCCGTCAATGTTATAATAACGCCCCATCTCATCATTTTGTCGTCCCACAAAATTCCACATAAAATAGCGCATATACATCCATCCTACTTGATACCTAAAAAAGAAACGCATATTTTCACCCATCGTGGGCTTGCGCCTATCATCTTTTTTACCACTCCAAAGTTTATTATATGTTTTATTCGGACGAAAGCCACTTTCCATATTTGAATGGATGCGCGGAAACAGCCCGCAGTAGTTTGGATCGTATGTTATTTTTTGTGATGAATATCCGTCCGACACATATCGCTTTGTGGCTTCATCTCTGCGATACTGTGGACTTGCAGGCTCAACGGCAGTAACAGACGCATTATAATATTGACCATAAAGAAACGGAACTGTGCCGTACTGGTCGCGATTGAGATATGCGAGCAAACTTATTGCATCTTTCGTTTCACCCTGACTTATCGGGACATTTTCATTCGCACGGATAACGAGTGATAAAAATGTAGAATATCCAATTAGAACGAACGCAAAACAGAGGATAATCGTGTTTAGGAGTGCCTTTTGTTTTTTGCGTGAATACAAAAGTCCCCAAACAATTCCCCCTATCAAAAGAACAAAATAAATAATCGTTCCTGTATTGAAGGGAAGACCAAGTCCATTTACCGCCGCAAGCTCAAAATATCCCGCGAGTTTTACTATCCATGGCACAATTCCCCACAGAATAAGACCGAGCAAAGTGACCGACAGAAAAAGCGAATACCAAAAACCTTTGCGTGTCTGTTTGAATTTTTTGAAGTAAACCGTAAAGACAATTGCTGGAATAACGAGCAAATTAAGCAAGTGAACGCCGATTGCAAGACCTACGAGCAGGGATATAAACACAAGCCAACGCAAGCTATGTGGCTTGTCGCTGACCCTTTCCCATTTTAATATTGCCCAAAATGTTATTGCCGTGAAAAATGAAGACATTGCATATACTTCACCCTCAACAGCTGAAAACCAAAAGGAGTCCGAAAATGTATATGCAAGCGCACCCACTGCGCCCGAAAGAAGTATAATAAATGTTTTTAAGGGAGTGAGCGTGTCTGCTTTGCCAACAGCAATTTTTCTTGCAAGCATTGTTATTGACCAGAAAAGAAAGAGAATTGTGAAACTGCTCGAAAGTGCAGACATTGTATTTATGCAGTGACCAACCACTTCGGTATTCCCCGCAGCAAAAAGAGCGAAGATAGCACCTATTATCTGGAATGTCGGTGCTCCCGGAGGATGACCTACCATAAGTTTATACGCGGTCGATACATATTCTCCGCAATCCCACCAAGATCCTGCTTTTTCTGCTGTTGCTACAAAGACAAAGGATGCGATTATACAGATAACCCATCCTGTGATGTTGTTTAGAAGTGAGTATGTTTTTTCTTTCATCTGTCTGTAAATTATTTTAATTCGCACATTTTGCAGTTCAGCGGACCCCTCGCGAGCTACAATAGTTTGCACAAACGGCGAATTTACGAAAATTCAACGACTATCGCTTCAACGCCCGCACTTTTTTTTGCAAACTTTAATTTATATCTGTCGTCTATGCGATGTCCTACAATCCAAACAATATCTTCGCCATGACACAATACCCACGTGTTTTCTTTTTGAACAGAAGAAAATTTATTGTTATTGAAAAAATCGCTAAGTTTTTGCTTTTTATCCATTCCGAGCGGATAGAAAAAATCACCCTCTCGCCATTTCCTTATAAGCATCGGTTCTTTTATTTTACTGCTATTAAGCACGGCAATTCTGCTATTTTTTGGAACATCACTGAAAGAGAGAAAAAATTCTTTGCGATAATTTAAGGCTGGAGGAATGTCCAAAAAGTCGGTTTCTTCTTCCGAGTTTTCTTCCAATATAAGCGTATCTCTTTCGCGCCGCAAAAGGTGTGTAGTAGAGTAAAATATCTTTCCTGCAATTCCGTTCTGCACGCTTTCTGCTATTTGTGCTATAGTTTTTTTAGAAAAATTTTTTGGCTGTAATAGCATTTCGAGAAACAAAATTTTATGTTCTGTTTCTTTTATTTTTTTGATTGAAAAAACTCCATCTTCGTCCTGCACTTTTAACAGTGTATCATTAAACCATTCATCCACGATTTTTTCAACATTCGAAAGTGTTTGCATTGTTTCCGAAATATGTTTTATGGCAAGGTCGTTCACACCACTTAACAGCGGAAGAATATTATGACGTACATTATTTCTTAAAAACACCGTATCAAAATTAGTTTCGTCCTGAACAAAATTTATAGACTTTGCGTGAGCATAATCTAAAATTTCATCTTTGCTTAAATAGAGAAGTGGTCTTACATATTTGCCGTTCACAAGAGATATTCCGCGCAATCCTTTAAGACCTGTACCACGTAAAAGATTGAGAAAAAATGTTTCCACATTATCATTTTCGTGATGTGCGAGAAGACAAATATCTGCATAGTTGTTAGTGATAATTTTCTCAAAAAAATCATAACGAAGTTCGCGTGCTGCCATTTCGATTGAGATTGATTTTTTTCTTGCATAGTCGGTTGTATCAAATTCCGTACTATACAGCGGTACTTTGTAGAACCGCGAGAGCTGCTCCACGAAATTGGCATCACGGAAAGAATTTTCCCCACGCAATTTAAAATTACAATGTGCTATCGAAAAAGAATATTCAGGATTGTCTTCAACAAATCGTGCGACAAGGTCTAAAAGAACAACGGAGTCTATCCCACCGCTTACAGCAACAAGAAGACGTTTACTGTCTTTGAAAAGGCTGTACTTGTTTACGGTATCTAAAAAATGGTCGTATATGGAAATCATCATTAGGTGATAGATTTGTCTGCCAAACCAAAGTTAATGAAAATTTTATACCTTTTCTCTATAAATTCTGGATAAATTTTGGATAAATTTTGTTAATTCTTGTGTAATTCAAAAATTTCATGTACATTTGCAAAATATCTATAAATTATATTTTTATGAAAAGAGTTCTTACATTCTGTTTTTTGATAGGTCTTCCTGTTGCTATTGCAGCTCAGGAAACGCCCACAAAAGACAAACATCTGAAGCCACACTCAAAGGATAATATCTTCTTGGGGGCTTCGTTAGGTTTCACCTATAACACCCTGACATACACTACCGGCTACAGGGCTTTTTCCAAGTACTCCGGGGGTGTCGGACTTACTGCCGGAGTCCCATTCCAATATAAATTTTTTGAATGGCTTTCGCTTTACGCCGAACCTTCATACATTAGCAAGAGCTACAGTTTTGAACGTACCGATCCTAATGTAAATTATACTGAACGGAATTGGACTAATCACTACGTACAATTGCCTATTGCTGTGCAATTTTCTTTTGGTTCAGAGCGTTTGCGCGGATTTGTAAACTTGGGAGAATTTACAGGCTTTTGGGCGGCAAGCCACATTAAAGGCGTTGAACAGGAAGCTACAACCAATTCCTCATCTTGGGAGACATTACAAGGTAGAGGGATGCCATATTCGTACAGCGAGAACGTCCAATTTGACAAAGAACGCGACAATCGTTTTGAGGCAGGAGTTTGGGCTGGACTTGGCTTGCGCTACGAAATTCCATTTTGTATGTTCGTTTGGGAAGCACGCTACTATTACAGTATTACGGATATGCAAAAAGATTATATGATAAATCAGAGTCCCCGCTATAATAACACTTTGACATTCCAATTTAGTGTATTGTTTAACCTTAATAGAAAATAGAGATATGAAAAAGATATTATATATTGTTTTAATTGGCTTCCTTTTGACAGGTTGCCGTAAAGATCCTGCCGAATTAAATGATCCGAGTCATTACGGCGTAGTTGCAAAAAATGCTGTCGGTAACTTTGACGCTTTTTGGCATGGTATGAATAATAACTATGCGTTTTGGGGTGTGGACAACACCGATTGGGACAAAGTCTATACGACGTATCGTCCCCTCTTTGAAGAATTAGACAAAGATACAGCAAGCACTTTTGAAGAACAGGCTGAAAAGATGTACAGTTATTTTGTTGAGATGAGCGAAAACTTGGTGGACGGTCATTGCGCTATTCTTTTTAACGAAACTTTTGCAAATGCGTGTGGTGCACGCGGTATTTCCCCAAGTACAATTCGCAAGACGAAAGAGGGACTTATTCCTTACCCAACGTTGTGGCAAGAAAAATTTACTCAAATGGAGAATGTTTGGGATCGCGTATTGATGGATGATGAGTACCTGTCCGTTGCAATGGATTATTCGGGAGAAGAATTGAGTGAACTTTATATTACAGGTCGAATTGCCGGCTCACAGGGCAAAGTTATACCATATTTATTTTTCAGCAGTTTTAGCTTGTTACAAAATTACTATCAGGGCGGTGATTATACGACAGTATTAGATAATTTTTTTGCATCTATTATGGAAGATAACGTTGAGGGAGTGATTATAGATGTACGAGGCAACGGAGGAGGTAATTCTGCCGATTTAAGTTTTTTGATGGGGCATTTCTCAACTAAAGATTTTATTGTTGTCTATAATCGCAGTAAAGCGGGAGAAGGACGACTTGACTATTCTCCATGGATACCCTTTAGAATTATGCCAATGGAGGGTGCATGCAAGGATTTCACAGTTCCGATTGTGGTTTTGGCAGACGTACATTCTGTGAGTTGTGCAGAAATTACAACTATGGCTGTGAAATCGTTACCCAATAAGAATGGTCATTTTATAGGTCAGCAAACTTGGGGCGGGCACGGCTTATTAACTGCAAATGTTGAGTATAATGGCGGTCAATTTCACACGATTGACTACAGCAATATCAATAAAGTTTCGTCTTATATTGAATATGTATATACGTCTTCGGTGACTGCTAAAACTGCCTTTGACGGCAAAGTTTACGAAGGACAGGGACTTCCTCCCGACCAAGTTGTTGCGTTAGATACCGTCAAGTTAAATCAAGGCGAGGACACGCAATTAGAGGCAGCAATTGACTATATTTTGAGATAGAAGTCGGTGAGATGATGGATGATTTTCAAAAAAACAGTGGCGGTAGTGCGACTTCTGTGGCATAAAAATTCTCGAGATTAAAACCATCAAAGCCACAATCATACTTTATTGCCTTAATCCTGTTTTAAGAATCACCACGGACACAATACATCCTCCGAACTTCTGCCGCTGCAAATGCAAGGTCGGTGAAATACGCACTGTAGCGGCAATCGCGATATTCTTCTTCAAAAAAAATGCTCAATTTGGAGATTATCGGGTTGAGTAAATTTTGAAAAAAACGTTTGCAGGCATCTTGTCCAAAAACATTTTTCCATCCGAAAACTCGCGATAGGACACGGTCGGAACGCATCTGTTCGGTATGTATAAATTTTGCAGCGATTATATGTCTTGCGACATACATCTGGGACTACGCGTGGTAGAAGTCAGATTATTTTTTTTAAAATTTATATGGATCTTTTTTATCGCAGCCATATAGTATCTGCGAGCAGCACTGGGAGAACATCCCAATTTTTTGGCACTTTCCACGTACGAGAACCCCTTTATATGATAATATTTTAAAACTAAGATTTCTGACCTTAGCAGAAAACACTGTTTAAATCTTTGTTTTATAAGGTTTTCGACAAGTTCACTTTTAAGTTTATCCTGTTCTGTGTCTGCGCATTGTTCGTGTGTATCAAATTGTTCGCTGATGTAATATTGTTCATTAATGTCCCAGCCCAAATTAAAACGAATGTCTATTATGTCTTTTTCCAACTTTATTGATCTTCTCTGCTTTTGTCTATAATGATCTATTACTACATTTTCGGCAACCTTTAGCAACCAATATCGATGTCCCCCCTCATCAATTGACAGCAGCAACTCTTTGTTGGAATAGGCTCGCAATAATGTTTCTTGTAGTAGGTCCATCGACAGTGAAATGTCTTTTGTTAAATAATTAAGACGTTTAAGAACGTTTCTTTGATGTTTCGCAATAATTGCTTCAAATAAGCAAGGGTGTTTCATTTGGTGAAAGATTAAATATTTATAAGTTTTTGTGATGCAAATTTACTATATGTGAATTTTGTTTTGTGATAAATCTCAAAAAGATTTAAGGCTGTGGTTTGTTAATAAATTTTTTTCTAATGATTGCAATATATATATAACGAGAAATTCTTGAAAAAAGCAAAAACACCAAATAATACACTGCTTTTAAGAATATTATAATTTTAAAAATTTCGAGAGATTTTGCATAATTCGGTCATACCCATTCACTGATTGCGCTCCATACCCATTCACTTGTTTTTGTTGAAGACGATTTTTGTGTTTTTGTTGAAGACGATTTTTGAGAAATTAACGTATGTCAAATTCAGCTATCGTTATGACATCTTAATCCTTGTTTTTGTGGAAGACGGTTTTTGATTCGAGCACGAGGAGCTGGACAGAGAACTTGGCAAGTCTTAATCCTTGTTTTTGTGGAAGACGGTTTTTGATCTCCGCAGCACCTACCGAAATGGTAAGGTGGCTCGCGTCTTAATCCTTGTTTTTGTGGAAGACGGTTTTTGATCCGCCGCAAAAGAGGCGGGCGTAGATAGGGTGAAAACGTCTTAATCCTTGTTTTTGTGGAAGACGGTTTTTGATACACCACCTCCATTGGCTATGGAGTTGTAGGTGTTGTCTTAATCCTTGTTTTTGTGGAAGACGGTTTTTGATACAGAAAAAACTTACTAACCTTAGAACAAGCCAAACAAGTCTTAATCCTTGTTTTTGTGGAAGACGGTTTTTGATTTAACTACTCTAAGGGAGAAATGGATGCAGCTATAACTGTCTTAATCCTTGTTTTTGTGGAAGACGGTTTTTGATGTATCTTATTATGATAGTAAAAAATCTTACACCACATGTCTTAATCCTTGTTTTTGTGGAAGACGGTTTTTGATATTGTGCAATTCTAATGCACAATCATCTGATGATGGAAGTCTTAATCCTTGTTTTTGTGGAAGACGGTTTTTGATACAGTGATCTATTAGCTGAAGCCTATCAGCTAATGCGTCTTAATCCTTGTTTTTGTGGAAGACGGTTTTTGATCTATGCAAATTACAGGGTCTTAGAGACATGGCGTTTTATGTCTTAATCCTTGTTTTTGTGGAAGACGGTTTTTGACCAGCTTATCAACGTTCCAAAAACGATTCTGGACGTCTTAATCCTTGTTTTTGTGGAAGACGGTTTTTGACAAGATGAGGCTGCGCTCGAAGATTTCGAGGATGAGGCGTCTTAATCCTTGTTTTTGTGGAAGACGGTTTTTGACATACTTTAGACATTGATGATGCTGTTGAGGGTGGATTAAGTCTTAATCCTTGTTTTTGTGGAAGACGGTTTTTGACAAATCGGGCATACCACGCTATTGAGCGTGGAAGAAGGGTCTTAATCCTTGTTTTTGTGGAAGACGGTTTTTGACAAGATATGAAAAAAACATTAAAAACAGTATGCCAGGTCTTAATCCTTGTTTTTGTGGAAGACGGTTTTTGATTCAACGAAACTTCCGAAGGGGAGCTTGCGTTCTGTCTTAATCCTTGTTTTTGTGGAAGACGGTTTTTGATGACTTCAGGGACATCGTAATCTCTGACACTGTCAGAGCTGTCTTAATCCTTGTTTTTGTGGAAGACGGTTTTTGATCCCTCTGCCGACTTCTTTTCTGCGGGGGACATTACTCGGTCTTAATCCTTGTTTTTGTGGAAGACGGTTTTTGATCGATGTGACGGCTGCGATGACTCCGATGGGAGTCGGTCTTAATCCTTGTTTTTGTGGAAGACGGTTTTTGATTTGTGAAAGGAAAGTGTGATGTTAAGCCGTTTCGAGTCTTAATCCTTGTTTTTGTGGAAGACGGTTTTTGATTGCTTGAATTTTAAACCCAATATATTATGGAAAAACAAGTCTTAATCCTTGTTTTTGTGGAAGACGGTTTTTGATAGGATTGTGAAGATTGACAATATCAGAGATCATCTGTCTTAATCCTTGTTTTTGTGGAAGACGGTTTTTGATACTCTGAAGGGAAAATTATTGGCTGTCAATCCTTTGTCTTAATCCTTGTTTTTGTGGAAGACGGTTTTTGATTCGACAAAAAAAACAAGCATTGCTAACAACCTAAAAAATGTCTTAATCCTTGTTTTTGTGGAAGACGGTTTTTGATACGTCCAAAGCGAAAACAATCTCTCACACGGAGGGAAGTCTTAATCCTTGTTTTTGTGGAAGACGGTTTTTGATGCGACATACAACCGCTTCCCAGAATTATTAACATGGGTCTTAATCCTTGTTTTTGTGGAAGACGGTTTTTGATACGGTAACGTCGCAGTCGGAAGAGTGCGACCAAGAAGAGTCTTAATCCTTGTTTTTGTGGAAGACGGTTTTTGATAGCAAAATATACAATTAACTACTTATAAGATGTTTACAATCAAAAAAAAGAAAAATTAAAGCTATTTTACCATTTTTTTGTACCCTTTTACGCTTACAAATTTAGTGAAAAATACAATATGTCAAAGAACTTTAAAAACTCGTGAACAATTAACATCATATAAATATGGTACTCTTATTTTTCAATATAATATCAATGTCAATGTTTTTACCAATTATTTTCATAGCCTGTAAATAATCTGTCGAAATAGGTACTACAAGTATGCTATCATCATTTTCATAACATTCCTGCACTTCCATAAGGCTGTCTTTTATTTCGCTAAATACCTTATGCTCGACATCTGCAATAAAAATTGATTTTTGAATTCGCATACAACCTTTACGTAACAGATATTTCACCACCTGTCGTCTTACTTTATCGTTTTCAATATCATACATTACAAAAAATAGCATACGGCTTTTATCATGCTTTCGTTTAACAATATCCAAAACGTGCTGCACACGCATTTCGATTGAAGGCATATCATCATCTTCCTTTTGCACGGAAACTTGTTGTACTTCCCGCGACAATCCTGAACGATATAATTTTAACAGATGCTCTGCAAATGGTATGGATTTCTTTTTCCTCATTTCCCCGCTTCTACCTCAATTTTAGGTTTACGGCATTCATTGTTTTTCGTCCTTTTTTGGCATCAAATCCTTCCTCCAAATAGAACGTTACCCGTTGTCCCTGCTTTGCTTTTTCACGGTTACATTTAAAATCGCTCAATTTAAAATAGTAAGATTTTTGACCGTCTGTTTCCACAAATCCTGATTTTCCATTGGGCAATATACTTTTTATTATCCCTGTAAACGCTTTCTTTTCGCCAAACTTTATCGTTTCTAATATTTGCCTTATATTTTGCCTATCCATTATTTTTTGTGCCTCAATAGTCTTTCCTATTGACTGTAAAATAGTTACAATGAGTTTATAAAGATTTACTTTTTTGTCATCATCACCCGAACAGAGTGCTCCATCAACAGCATACTTCAATGCTTCGTCTGCCTTACCTTGTGAGAATAATATTTCTGCAATTTCTTTTTGAATGAACCATTCGTTTTTGCGTGCGAGCAGACGTTTTAATTCATCCAAAGCAAGGTCTTTTTGCCCAAGTCCAATATGTGCAAGTGCTATTCGCCAGCCGAACCACACGTCATTGTCGTAGTGCAGATTATTAAAAAGCTCTAATGCTTTCAGACTTAATGCGATGCAGTCTTCATACAGACCTTTCTCAAGCAAGGCTTTTGAACGCCATGCATAATACTGCTCCTTTTTAGATGCCATCTCACGCTTTTTTCCGCTACTGTCAGTAAAAGCAAATACATCCGTTTCAAGTAATTCGGGATTTAGTTTACCAGTCCATTCTAAAATTTTATCAGTAGGATATTGTTTTCTTCCTGCCAAATATGTGATTATTTTGAAGATAGTCATCGTATATGGCGAATATTTATCATTCTGAATACAAAGTCGCAAAATTCCCTCACCAGCACGAAAAAATGTCGCCTCATCAACTATACGGGGAATGGCAATTTCTGTATAATAAATGCACCAAGCATACAGACCATTAAGTGCAACAAAGTCATTCTTTATTTTATAAACTTCGCGGCACACATTTAATGCGGTTGTATAATCTTTCAGCTGTTTTAAGCAGTAAGCATATCGCCATCCATCCCATTCGTCACACTCGTCGTGGTGTTTTTCCCACAACGTTTTGAATAATGGAACAGCATTCGCATAGTCTTTTTTGTTTTGCAACTCCGTAGCTTGCTGACGAATAGATGCTACTTCAGACAATTCTGCATTATCAGAGTAGAGATCGTTTACAAACGCCTTTATGTATTCAGTCATTAAGTCATTCAATTGATCATTAGTGCCTGTTCGTGGGGATTTTACTACGGTATATCCTCGCCTGCCAAAAAAAAGATTTACCTCAGCTTTCTTTATTCCCAGATGCAGTTTAAATTTTTTGCCGTACTGAATATCTTCTACTTCATCCACCACCACTCCCGATTCTTTCACATAATCAAGCAACGAGGAAAGAATTGTATTCAATTCCTCAGGGACATACACTTGTGGTTTTATCCTGTTTACTAACCTATTACCAAGTTTTTGCTTTATAAGCAACATTGCCTCGTCGGTAGGCTCTCGCTTTTCTTGTTTTTCCGTTACTTTTGCTTTTTCTTCCTTATTGATTTCGAGCGTTATCTGACTAATAGCAAATGGATTATTGAAATCAACAAAATCACTCATTGATATTGCATCAGCAAACGGATTATAATACACTTCCGGATCATAACTAATAAAACAGGCACGCGAAACGTCCGAAGTGCGTGTATCAACTACTTGGTCAAGTCCGTATTGCTGTGAGAGCGCACGTACAAATATCTTATAAAATGTCGAATATTGACCTGAATCATAACATTTTGCATCTAATTTAAAAAGACATTTTAATCCGTCTTCACTTGGCGAAACGAAACACATCACTACTCTCGAATCGGCTTTCAATTGGGCTTTGATTAGGTTGATTTCCAAACCTTTTTCAGTGATATGATCAATATCAACCATAAAATACTCAATATAGCCGAAATTCTCAATACGACGGTAGGCAGGAGCAAAGATACCACAAACTACGTATGGCAATGTGCGTTTTAACACATTGTATTGTTTAATATCAATAGTTTTTATCAACCGAAGCCTCGCAATGAGCGTTGCGGTAGTTTCATCAGGTTGGGCGATGGAAGCGGACAATTGTTCCGGCTTTATGTCGCTCATCGGGTCGTCTTTTTGTGTGATATTTTTTCCGATCTGTAACATAATTATTAGTCTGTTATAATTTTTTGTTTCTCGAAAATCATACATTTATCCCTTTGAATTGTTGTGCTAAATTTTGACAAAACAAATCAATATGTGTCATTCGCGAACGCTCCATGCCTTTGAGCGAAATAACCTCTCCCAGATAGTCATTCATCGATTGAATGACTATTCTGCGCCCCAATCCTTCCAACCAACAAGAACCATCAGGCTTTATTGAATAATATTCTTCGCCAACAATGTGCTTGCCAACAAGTGTAAATACCACATAATCAACCCATACGCGATAACGTTCAATCACATCGTATATCAGTACAGGGCGATTGTATTCATCACGGTGGAGTACCCCTATGTAGGGATCAACGCCTGCACGTATGAGAGACCCCTCAATTTTCCCATAAAGCATTCCATATCCATAGTTGAGCATAGCATTTACTACATCCATTGCGGGATGCTGTGAACGTTCGGAGAAGCGATAACGTTCAGGCAAAAAATTGTTCATTTGTTCAAAATAGTGTTTGGAAACAAGACCTTCCCAACCACGTAACTGCGCAGCAATATCACTTATCTGCTCGCCTTGAAGTTCTTTCACTTTTAGCCGATATTTTTCCAAACGTCCAACTGTTCTCTCTACGATTTTGCTTGTTTCGGGATATGTGGCGGTAAAAGTCCACAACAGTGCCTGTTGATTTTCTATTTTATTTTCGATTATATCTATTATCCATTTTACTGCTTCTTTTGACCGAACAAACAAGAGTTGTCCCTTTCGGATAGTAGAAATTGACCCATATTTATTGCTCCAAATACGCCCTTGAGGATGCCCGCCTTTGTCCACAAAAAGTACTTCTATTTCGTGCTCGATTGCTAACAGCACAGCATCACTACTTATTTGTGCGCCACGGCTGATTATTATTGACCGAACATCATCAGGTAATACTCGTTGCCTTGCGCCATCTTTATTGATTGCCATAAACGCCTCGTTATCTTTGGTAAGACATGAGCCGAATGTATTGAGAATTAAGTCCATAAACAAGATATAATTAACGCAGTCAAGTGTTGCTACTCACCATTATATATTGATAATTAAGTCTATAAGCAGTATCTAATACAATCTGTATGATGCAGTCGAAACATTCAACTGTGTTTTTGCACGTGTAACAGCAGTGTACAACCACTGGTAGCTTGACGGCTCGTCACGCAATCCCGGAATATCTAAATAAACATGTTCCCATTCACCTCCCTGCGCTTTGTGGCAGGTAATCGCAAAGCCATAAACAGCACGTAAAGCATTGAGATAAGAATCCATTCGCAGTCCCTCCTTAAAAGAAGGATGTTTTTGTCCTATCCCTTTCTTCCTCATTCGATAAAAATAATCCATGAAAAGCTCTTTCTGCTGCTCTGGTGTCAGATTTATTGCTCCCTGATAAACAACTTCTTCTATCAATAATTGGGAATAAATTTTGTTAGTAACTAACTCTTTTACGTCCACACGCAAAAAGGTAAGATTTGCTCTTTTTTCTCTTGGTCCTAAACCAACAACTTCTACCATATCTCCATTCATTAATCCTGAAATAAGATTGTTTTGAGTGATCAGCAATAAATCACCCTTTTGTAAGACAGGTGAAGTTAATCCTAAACTTGGACGAATTAGTGAGGTCAGAGTGTTACACGATTTGTTGGAACGACAAATAAGAGTAGCTTGATTATATCCGCCATCTTTTATTCGTGTCACATAATCTTTCAGCATTGAAGCCTGATCGTTAAATATTTCAATATTTTTATAGCCCCTTAGCGGAAATTTCGCCCAATTTGTGAAAGTATTATTGGCGGGACAATCGAAGTATAGTTTACGAATGTTATATGAGGCAACGATTATATCGTTTGTATCGCTTTGTCTAACAATTTTTGTTAATTCCACTTGAACTGATTCTATTTGATACATTGATTGCAAGTATTCTGCGGACAATGCGGGCGAAATTTCCTCTTGAACCGGAGGCAACTGACATATATCACCTACAAAGATGAATTTCCCTTTTGGATCATAAGTCAATAAATCCATTAATAATCGTCCGCTACCAAAGAGTGCCTGTACTGCAGATTTTTCTTTTTTATCGCCAACCATCGACGCTTCATCCACAATATAGAAGCAAGCTGTATCGCTCTGAACCGGTATCAATTCAAATGTAAGATAAAGTTGTCCCGTCCTGTCAATATTTGTGGCTTCTCTATTCTTAGCAATAGTTTCCAAATCTTGATTAAAATCGTTATATGTGTATATTTTACTATGAACTGTGGATGTATCTGCACCTGATAAATTGCTCAAAATCTTGGCTGCACGTCCTGTGGAAGCAAGCAGCGCAAAAGGCTTATTTTCACTGTTCAAAATTCTGATAAATTCTTTAACCAAAGTGGTTTTTCCTGTACCTGCATACCCTTTCAGGATAAAAGCTTTCGACTTGTCTGCTTCTATAAAACTTGCAAATTTACTTATTGCCTTTTGCTGATCGGGTGTAAAGTTCATAATTAAATATATTTTCTAAATTTAATGAAAGCGAATTGCACTTTTTTTGAATTAATGGTTGGTTCGGTAACAATACGACTTGTGGTGGAAGCAATACATTCTATTCCTCTCTCTTGCAATGCTTTTACAAGATAAAATGTAAATGTCATTTCGCCCATAACGTGAACAATCGTTTTTTTACCTTGCGCCAACTGTAATATTTTTTTTAAATATTCTTCGCAAAGCAGTTGAATGTATGCTTCATCTCCCGCAGGGTCAATGTCTGGGAACGGAAGATCGACTATTTCTCCATAATTTACCGCAGCATTAAGTTGTGCCACTTGCCAAAGAGCCACAGGGTGGTTGGATAAATTGATTAGCATATCTCTTTTTATTTCAGTACTCGTAAATTTTTGACAGATGATATTTATAATAATTGTGTTATTGAGTTACTACCCAGAATATCTTCCCGGCAAAACACTTTAATTCCTAAATCATTAGCCCTATCCAAATGCGCTTCTTTTACTTCCTTGCTATCCTTTGAACTTAACGTCATAATTGAGAAATTTGAAAACAATCCAAGATTTTTTTGTAAAGCGACTGATTTATATATCGTATCATTAACTATATCCTTTTCGCCACTCAAGATAGAGGTTTTACATTCAATGGCATAAAATTTTGTTTTCCAAAGAAAGATTACGTCAAATTCGTTGGAAATTTTTGTACCCTTATTATTTTCCTTTGTTAGATGTACTCCTGTCTTAATGTTTCCCTCTGAAATAATCTTTTCTTCTCTTATACTATGATAGATATGCTCTTCGAACCAATCTCCTGTCAAATATTTTATCTCTTTTTTGTTGATTTTTATTTCGTCAATAATTGGGAAGTTAATACTATTGAGAAAACTTTGCAGACCATCTATTTCATCTATTGAATACGCTTTTTTATTTCGTCTCTCTCTTAATTTGCCAATTATGCTCCATTCTTTCTCTCCAAAATTCAAAAATTTTTGAAAAAACTTTTTTGTATAATCAGGAGAAATACCACTCATACTTTCTTTTTCCATTCTAAATCCATAACTTTCAATGTATTCTTCCAGAGTAATATTGTCTTTTAACCTATCCGACCAACGTTTCTCAATAGGAAAAAGATGCCAGCAATCTTGACCTGTCAGGTAATAAATATTTGCCTTGCCATTCTTTTTGAAAAAATCAGTAACCCCCATCGACATAATTTTAGTACCGCCAGTAACATTTACGTAAATATTTTCATATTTGTCATAAGTTTCATTTGACAACTTTTCTTCGATCTCATTTAATGAAAATGCGTTATCAACAATAACAGTTTTTTCTTTAGAAATATTACATACATTCATAATCCATTTCCTAACGCCTTTTTTTTCCATTTCCTTTGTACTGATGAACAAAAAATCTGTTTTCACATTTCCTTTTTCCTTTATAAACTGGATATTAGGAGCAGGTTGATCACTAATAAGTGTAACTAATAGGTTTTTCATACGCTTATAAATTGTTGTAAATGGTCGTATGGAACTTGCACATAAACATTTGTCGTGGGTATCAAACATTTGTCATGCTCGTTTCATATTTTTAATTTTTGTTGTTGTAATTCTTGACTTGATAATAAACCTTTGATACCAAGAATTTTCAGTCTTTTGTTTATAGACTTTATTCTATCCGAATTAAACTGCTTCGGTAATTTACTTTTTATGAAAATGTAAGGATTAACCATTAACCCAAAATCTTTGGAAATGGCGGATAATTTGTACATAATGTTATTGAGATATTCAACCGGCTCTGCGCGTGTTTCTTTGCCATTGGGCGGAGTTAATGAAATCTTACATTCACCTACAAAAAGTTGATTATCGGCTGTCCAAACTATATCTATTTCATTATCGTTAATCTGTTCTGAAACGTCTCGAAAAAGTTTTACCCCACGATATACAAAACCTTTTTTTAATCCCTTTTCACTACAAATACGATTGCAAATATATTCTTCGAATTTATGTCCATTATCAACAACTTCACCGTTATCAAATTCAAATCTTAATCCGTATAACGACAAATACTCCTCCACATTCACGCGATAACGAATGGGTAAATCCTCGCTTGTTTTAACGTTTTCAATTTTGTTTGTCAAGATCGGAATATAATAGAAATCCGCATTATAATCCAAAAAATTAATAACTGTGGCTATTGACATTATTTTTGTACCACCGGTAATATTAACAATGAATTTGTCATCTTTATTGAAATTCTCCAATTTCATTTTTTTCATGGCGTCGGACAAATCATCTTCTGGAACAACAATAATCTTCACTTCTTCTTTCTTTACTTTTAAGGTGTTGCTGAATCGAGAGGTCATCAATTTTTCTTCCATTCGCGCAGTTGTAATGAAAATATGCTCATCGTATCTGCAATGCATCTCTTTTGCCAAAAGATAGTTTGGAAGCAAATGCTCACTTATCAAGGAAACAAGATGAGTAGCCATAACATTAACTTTGTTTTTCAGCAAATATTTCTACGGGATACCATTCTGCAGCCACAACAATGCTTTCCGCATCTTCATTGCCCAAATTCATAAAGTCTATAATTCTCTTACCACCCTTATCGTCAGAAAAAAGAGAATGGCAATATCGAGGAAAAATCTCTTTCGGTACAATTCCAATATAATCTGTGCCTGTTACCATACTGAAAATTTCGGAAGCATCCTGCAATTCAAATGGTATTTTGTTTTTATACAAAGCAAGGGCAAATTTCACCGTTTCATTTACTCTCGTACTGCTGCTTCCTGCCAGACGCAACGTCCAACCGTCTTCCTTATGATGAACATACAACGAAATATGCGTTGAATTACCACCACGACAAACTTCCCACGGATGCCCTCCATATCTGCTCTCATCAAAAAACCACTGTCTAAAATCACTTTCGGAATTAGGATCTAATTCTCTCAATCCTTCATCTCTGCCATCGGCGAAAGCACTATACGCGTCTAAATTGGATATATCGGGTTTCTTTTTGAAATAACCATTGGCATCGTATCCCAGCCTGCAATATTCAAAGAATTTTCCAGAAGTCATAGTCTTCATCGGTGACAAATCAGACTGCTCGGCTATTTTCTTTAAGATACTTTTATCCTCCACCTTAATACCCTTAGTGATCATTTTCTTGTTGTAAGGATTGATTTTCCAATATTTTTGTCGGACAATTTTTCCTAAGCGTCTGCAATAAGACAGATTCAAATTGATAAAACTATTGTAAGCAACATTCTCATTAACAATCCATTGACAATAACAGTCCACTATATCACTTAAAAGGTTCAAAAATTCCGAATTATCTATTTCTGCATAATAATCCTGCTTTTTACTTGAAGTCTGGAAAATGAGTTTGCGGTCTAAATATAAATAATAGTCGCCATCATATTCGTTAGCTTCAAGGTGATACCAATGTTTTTGTTCAGGATAATCATAAAGCCACATTTCCTTGAATTGTTCGCGGGTTTCAACGACTTCGCATTTACGAAATTCTGCAAAAGAGCCGTAATCCCTGATTTTACCTCTGTCTAAGTAAAACCAAAAGTGCCGATATTCGTCGCCTCCGCTCACCGCAATGGATTTTATTTTTTTACGAATATTCGTAAGTATAGCAATTTCGTTGGACTTAGTGACGATGGGTTGCGCAGCCGCTCTTTGCTTCATCAAATCGAAACGTGGTGCAGTAATGGGAAAATTGGGTAAAATGTTATTCATTTGAGTGTAATTATAATTTTTCAATTTTTATCCAACCTAAAGGCTCTTGATTTTTGCTCACGTAAAGACGAGTTCGAGGAAATTCTTTTAGCAACAATTCCGATTTAAATTTTTGTTTCAATTCAGGTTTAAATTTTTGTTTCAAGAAACGTTCGAATTTGTCGTATAAATCTTCCTTTCCGTTTTGGCTTACATAATCGTAAACAGCTATTCCCAAAGAGTTCAGATAATAGCCTTTGCCAAAACCTATACGAATGTAGGCAGTATTCTCTTTTGCAGCCATTATGTCATCCTCAATATCCGCTAAATGATCGTGATAATAATTCGTTTTTTCGTTTTTGTCTATCAACTCAAATTCTCTATTCAAACAATCAATTGCATAACTATTCGCCTGCTTTGCCAAATCTTCCCATTTATAATTTTCCAATGTCAGTTCAAATTCGACTGTTTTGCTTTTATTTATACATTCAAATCGAATTTGCATTTCACGAAAGCAATCCACTATGATGTTTGAATCTTTCGAAAGCATTTTGCTGTCCGTAACTTGCTGAATTGTATTGGGACGCACTAATTTACCTTCCTCATTAACAAAACATTCAAACTTTTTTTCAAGCGAATCGAAATTTTTATCATTAATAACATTCTCAATCATTGCCGCACTATTTTTATCCGTTTTCAACCAATTATACATGAGAATAGTTTTTAATGCACCTTTCAGACTACTACCCGGAAAATAAGGTTCCTGTAACGGCGATTTTATAATTCCTTTTATCGGCAGTTTTATTTCCGGCTTATCTGTAATAAATGGACAGCGCGAATAAATAACCTCATCAATGTTGTTCACAATTTTGTGAGTCAGCAAAAAATTTTTCAAATCAAAATTGCTACGATTATTGTCAATTCCATTCGCAACTCCGTAGATATACTTTTCTAAGTATTGGTCACCTTTTGCAAAAATCTTGTCTTGCATTTTTTTCTTGTCGATAAAACAAATTTGGTTATTATCAATGACATAGTCGGCGTATTGAGATAATTCTACTCCTGAACCGATTGCAACAGGTGTAATTGTCGTTATTTTTAATTTCGATTTTTCATTCATAATTCATTGTCTATAAAGTTCTCGTGTAGTGGAATACTTAGATTTAATCCGAAACGCAGAATAGGAGGATTTTCGTTCAGTGTTACAATACGTCCCTTTATTTTGGTGTCGAAAACTGCCCCCTCAAGCAACATTTGAATCATAGGTAAACATTTTCCTTTTTCAAGAAAACGTCCACCCCGTTTAATAATTTGATAAAATGAATTTCCTGTTAATTCTTTTTCGTCAGGAGCGATGAGAGAAAGATTGGAATAAAAATTACTTGTTTTCGTTCGTATAGCAAAATCAGTCAATACACATTCCGTTAAACTTCCGCAACCCGAAGTTCGTTCCCCTCCTATTCCGAAATTTACGAGCGTTTGCACTGCATTTTTGAAATCGTTTTGTAAATTGTCGGACAAATTGTTTTCAATAAGAAAATACCAACTTACGTTGAAATTATCTCCGTTCAACAAGAATAAATCTGTTTGATAAAAAAACCTGTCTTCACGATCATTTATATCTCTCGCCCGCACCTTAGGATTTGTTTCTGTCGTGAATATTTTAATTGACGTATCTATTTCCGATTTCAAGGCAACAATACTATCATTTTGTAGAAACGTACACTCATCCGCGTTAAACCATTTGTCGGGCAACAAACCATTTTCCCAAATGCCTTTTGAGATAAATTTTATCTTTTTCAACTTTTTGGGTTCTTCGAACTTAAATAAATTTAAACTTGCCGGTTTGGGAAGAAAGAAAACAGATTTTCCCTTATAATCTACACAATAAAAAGCAGACGATAATGTAAATTTTCCATTTTTACATTCGCTGATAAATTCTTCGACAGTATCAGGATGACAAAATGCCCACGCATTTACTAATGCCGACCAAAGCGTGTCGGAGTGTAAAAACTCGGAAGTCGTTTTTTGAGAGTTGCTTTGCTCTTCTGTGTATGCACCAAGTGCTTCTCCAAAACGAAACCGTGTTCCGGAATTCGATCTTAATATGTATGCTTGCATATCTATACGATTTCGTAATTTATTTTTACCTTTCCATAACCACGACTGCCACTACCGCCAATGTAGTTGTCTTCTACAAGTTTAATTCCTTCCTCTAATTTGGCTAAAATATCTTCTTTGTCATCGTCAAAAATATTGACAATAATTTCAAACTTGAATTTTGCACCAGCAGGTACTCGCTCAATTTGTCGCAATCCGCCTGTTTGGGTAGTTCCTGACTTACGATCAATTGTATTTTCGTATTTTGCTTCGGTATATTCAGTATCCAAAATAGCGTCATTATCCGTAAAAACTTTTTTGAAATCTGCTTCGTCTAAAGCAGCATCGCGGAAGATTAAACGAGAAATCGTTTCCTTTCCCTTTACTGAAGAGCCAAACATCTTCACAAGCATTTCGCTATCGTCTTCCACTTTAAAACTGCCTTCTTTCAGTCCAAGCAAGGAGCGAATTTTTCCTTTCAGCGAACTTCCAGGAATATAGGGAACACCTTGAGGAGTTTTTATAACGGGCGAATCCAAGCCGCCAATATCTAATGAGGATTTTGAGCCACCAATGTGTAATCCTGTTTCGAGAGTAATCGTACCCTTAACTATTTTTGTTTCTACTAATTTCATAATATTAATTTGTTTTACTGTTAAATTTATGATATGCCACAACTGATTCGAAAAACGTTTTAAATTCTTTGCGCTGTTCTTCGGAACTAACCTGTTTAATCAAATAATCAATAAAAGCCAAAAACTTTTTTATGTTATCCTTGTTATCCTTATCGGTTGTTGCTCTACCGGCAATATATGCCAATTGAGGACGAAGTAATTTTAGTTCGTTTACCGATTTTGTTTTTGTGACTTTGTCGTACACGTTTCGTAACTGGCTCGTCGACACTTTAACGCCATATTTTTGTACGAAAACTTCTATAGACTTTAAAATTGAGTCTAAATTTTGTGTAGAACCCATTTTCAACAATTCAGAATAATTTGTTGAAAAACATTCACTTCTGACCACTTCTGCAAGTTGGTCAAAAGTTTGAGTCTGAGATGAACGAGGCTGATTTTGACCGCCGCCACCTCCTCTGTTGTTTGAATAAATTTGATATGTCATAAAGATAAAAATTGATTTATATGATTATTTTATTTAACTCGTTTCATGAAAAGTTCTGCCCAGCGGGAAGCTACAAGATAAATATCTGCATTTTTTGCATTATTACCTACGTACTTATGTAAAAGCGATTGCGAATAATCCTCAAAGATTTTCTTCAGCACTTCTTCGTTGATTTTCTCTACATTTCTTCGCAAATAGTATTTCAATCGCCAAACCTTTGGCATTTCCTTTTTGAGCGGGTACACCTGTCTGAAAATTTGAAGCAAACTTTTCGACTCCTCTTTGTTGATAATCAAATCGGCTAAAGTTTGGAACAATATTCGTGCTTCTTTAAAATCTTTCCAACGCAACGTTTTTCCGAAAACAGTAACACTATTTTTTGTTATGATACGTTTGCTTTTGCTTAAAGCGTCTTCGACTTCAGCTGCCAACTGTACCATTGGATAATGCGGTGGAAAGACAATTATTCCCGCCGAAAAAGTAATTTCACTATTCGGCAATGAAGTAATTTGAGATTTCAAATTTCGTTGGAACTCTTCGAATTTTTTTTGAAGCACAACAGCCATTTCAAAGACTTTTTCCCAAGTACCAATCAAAAAGCAATCGTCTCCACCAGAAAATACAACATAAATATTTTGCTGCATTTTTAGATCTTTAATTAATTGCAACAGTTTACTATCAAAAAAGTCTTTTAATTCTTTCGACAATTTTTTATAATCGCTTTCTGTTCTGCCACGAAACAAAGAGCCTAAATTATCAACATCTAATTTCAATGCAGCCAATTTCTTATCACCTTCCGATTTTTCTGCAATCCATTCGAAATCGCCATTTGGGATTTGCCCATTAATTCCTTTTATTGTATTTGTATCAACTTCATCAACCTTAACAGGATTTGCGTCCAATAAATCAAAACAAATCGGGCGTTGCATTTTCGCTAATTGTACTTTTTTATTTACAGTATCCAACAAATCACTAATATTATCCGTTTTCTTTTCTATGAGAGAAATATAAGGATAAATATCTTTTTGCAGGTAATCATTTGAAATGTGTCTGATCTTTTCTTCGATTTCAGCAACCGCTTTATTCGTTGAAATTTCTAAATAAAAATTTCCACCGCCATTATATAGTTCTCTAACAGTGCCCGCATTACCGAAAAAGTCTGTCAAATTTTTTAGACAACTATCTGCAATATTCTGCACATAAATAGAACGGCTTTTTAATGCCTTTGCAGCACCCTCGCTTGGAACATTAAAAATAAACGATTGTATTCCCGAAATGTCGCATTTTAAAAAATAATTTGTCATATACATTAAATTTATTTAGTAATCACTCGTTGGGGAGAGCATAATCGCACCACCATTCCAAATCCGTGGCTTACACCTTTGCCCAAGCCAGCGTAATTAGGCAACAATACATTGGTTTTGAAGTGCGCATCGTAGGCGTCAAAATCAACATCCTTATAGCGCAACATTCCCACTGAAGTAAGGTCCGTGATAGTGCAGAGCACCTCCTTCTCAAAGTGTATGCCTACGCCCTTCGCAAAGGATAGAATGTTGCCGATGAGAATTTTTTCCATAATTTCCATCTTATCTTTCAAACCCTCTGTTTGTTGGTATTTTTCGAAATTTTCACTGTTAAACGGTAACCATTTGCGTATAGAATAAGTAAACAGGCTGTCCCACTCCTGCATAAGCGTTTGCTCAACTTTTACGTTGTCGAGTTCCAGCATAACTTCACGATTGCCTATTTGTGCCATACCACCGAAGCCTGAGAAAAATTCACCAATGCTTTCTGTACCCTCTTCTATGCAAACTATTGCAGCTTTTCCATTTATGCGTTTGTACTGAATAAGCGGATAAGCGTACCGCAAACCATCGTTGGTGTGATTGTGAAATAAGATGTTGTTTTGCCGCAACATACCGACAATTGCAGCACGAAACAGATGTATTTCGTGCTGACCTATTATGTTCTTGAAACGAACAATTAAAGTGCGGATTTTTTTCAATTTTATTAAGCGTAAAATTTAAGGCAATCGCCACATTAGCAATTGCTGAGAAATTATGACAAATGTACAGAAAATTCTTGAATTACACACAGACGAATAAAAATATTGCCAAAATTTATAGAGGAAAGGTAAGGACATTTTGATTAAATTCGCGGAATGAATATTGAATTTGTTGATTAGAACTCACATAAATTTTTCGACATAAACACTTTTTATGAATTTTAACCCACACTTTGCCCTAATAGCCACACTTTTGGCGGTTTCTTGCAAGGGAATACAATTGCCTGAAATCATTTCAAATCAAAAAAATGATTTTTGTCATTACGTAAATCCTTTTATCGGTACAGGGGGACATGGTCATACATTCCCCGGTGCGACCGCACCCTTTGGTATGATCCAGCCAAGCCCCGACACACGCCTTGACGGATGGGACGGATGTTCAGGTTATCACTATTCGGATTCTGTCGTCTATGGATTTTCTCATACGCATTTAAGTGGGACAGGATGTTCCGATTATGGAGATGTTTTACTTATGCCTTTCAACGAAGCGGGGAACACAACAACAAGCTCGACTTTCTCTCACAATAATGAAATTGCAGTGCCCGGATACTACTCTGTATTGCTTGACAAAGGAAATATAAAAGTTGAACTTACCGCAAGCGAAAGAGTTGCTCTACACCGCTACACTTTCCCCGACATCACTTCTGCAAAAGGGGTTGTTATTGATTTAGTACACAGGGATGAAGTACTTGAAAGCAGCATATATTATGATGATGTGAAAAAAGAAATCTATGGTATAAGAAATTCTCGTGCATGGAATCCAAATCAAAAATTGTCATACTCTATTCTTTTTAGGGATGACATTGATAAAGTTGAATTTTATAAAGACGACACGCTCGCAAGTAGTTGGGGTATCAACAAAGAAAATTGCACACTCGCAAACGGCTTATACGGTATCAACGGAAAAAACTGCAAGGCGATAGTATATTTTAAGCCACAAGTAAAAGAAGTAATCCTCAAAGTCGCAATATCAGCTAACACAACACTTTCGGCACCCGCAACACCTTCAACACCTGCAACTCCGAAAGCACCCGCAACCACCACAACTTCCGCCTCAAACAAAGCATACAACACTGCCGCCTCAAAAAATCAGATGGAAGTTCCACACTTTCACTTCGACACCGTTCTCGCAAATACTTACAGGCAATGGAATAAAGAACTTTCAAAAATTGAAGTTACATCAAAAGATGAAACAAGAAAAGAAATTTTCTACACCGCCCTCTATCATTGCATGATTGCGCCAAATCTTTTTACCGATATAGACGGCACATATCTCGGAATGGACGGCAAAATTCATAGAACCGACAGCAGGGAATATATCAGAATAGACGGCAAAATTCATAAAACTGACACAGCAATAACAGCAACAACAGCAGCAGCAGCAGCCAAAACCGACAGCGTAAATCAAATCCCTTACCACACAAAAAAAAATATTTATACAGTATTTTCTCTTTGGGACACATACCGCGCACTTCATCCACTGTTAAATCTTATAGACAAAGAGCGAAGCAGAGATTTCCTATATACATTTATCACACAATTCAAGCAGAGTGGAGCACTGCCTGTATGGGAACTTGCAGCACACGAAACAGACTGTATGATTGGCGATCATTCAATTCCTGTTATCTATGATGCTTTCCGCAGCGGAGTCATTCAACAGGACGAACGCCCGATTATGGATACTTTTCTCCACGCAATGACCGCGAGTGCGAGCCGCGACAAGAGAGGCAGAAAAGAATTTGCAAAGTATGGTTATATCCCCGCAGACAAAGACGGTGAGAGCGTTTCAAAAACACTTGAATACGCTTTCGACGCATGGTGTATAGCAATGTCTGCGCATGAAACAGGCAAGTCTAATATCTATCACGAATATATAGAAAAGAGCCAATATTGGAAAAATATTATGGACACAAACGGCTTTATGCATCAAAGAAAAAATGGAAATTTTACAGACGATTTTAATCCGACACAAATAAATAATTTCTACACAGAGGGCAATTCGTGGCAGTATTCAACATACATTCCGCATGATTTTAATACATGGATTGATATGCTTGGAAAAGCAAAAGCAGAGAATTTTCTTGATTCTCTTTTTATGACAAAAGCACCTTTGACAGGTCGCGAACAGGTTGATGTTACAGGTCTTATGGGGCAGTATGCGCACGGCAATGAGCCAAGTCATCACGCATCATATCTCTACAACTATCTTGGGAAACCACACAAGACACAACAACGCGTTCGCGCCATTATGGATAAGTTATACAACAATACTCCCGACGGTCTTTGCGGAAATGACGACTGCGGGCAACTGTCGGCATGGTATGTATTCAGCGCAATAGGATTTTATCCTGTATGCCCTGGTAGCGGGCAGTACGCAATAGGCTCACCCGTTTTCGACGAAGTAAAAATCCATCTTCACAACGGTCGCACAATTACGATAATTTGCGAAAATCAAAGCAGAAAAAATTGTTACATTCAAAATATGACTAATGGCGAAAAGCCGTACCAACGTTCATATATTTCGACAGATAATTTATTCGGATACGACACTGTGTCCTCTCTCAAATTTGTTATGGGCAGTAAACCTAATGACGAATGGTGCAAGAATATGCCAGAAAGTAAAATCAGTAAAGACCTGATTGTGCTCAATCCTGTAATAAAAATTATGAGCAACAATTCACCTTTTTTTAACGATAGCACACTCGTCATTATAGATAAAATGTTTGACACAAACGTAAAAATATATTATACTCTTGATAACTCCGAGCAGTATAATAATTTATATGAAAAACCATTTTGGATAAAGAGAGATGCTACTGTGAAAGCCGTATCCTGCAAGGGATTTCCTCATACGAGTATGAAAAATAAATTCAGCAAAACAGAAACAGCGAATTTTTATTTGTACAAAAAAGACAAGACAATAAATATTCTTTCAACGCCGAGTAAGATGTACTGTGACGGTGGAGATTTTGCCCTTATCGATGGACTTCGTGCGCCTGACAACTATGCTCTCGGCGGTTGGCACGGCTATCAAAACACCGATTTTGATGCTGTCATAGACCTGCTTTCCGTCCGTTCCATAAGCAACATCGGCGCAGGATTTTTGCAAAATACAGGCGCGTGGATTGTGTTCCCTACCGCACTCGAAATAGATATTTCCAAAGACGGCATCAACTACGAACATTACGGCACTTACGCAAATAATCATCCCGCTGATGATTATACGCCTTTAAAGCGCGATTTTGTTATACAGAAAAATGCCTCTGCGCGTTACGTGCGCATAAAAGCAAAAGACTACGGAACGTTACCAGAGTGGCATTCAGGAAAAGGCTATCGTTCCATGATGTTTATTGACGAAGTACTCATCACATCACCTATCGTGCACTGACATCAAGATTGTCAGAAAGTTTGTTTGGAACACCAAAAGTATATTTAAAGTTTTTTTCGTCGCCTTGTGCTATGCCAATTTTTTCGTGGTTAAGATATTTTAAAACGACACCACAATCGTCTGTAGCGGTAAAATTCCCGTCTTTCTTTGCACTGTTGTAAGCCTCACGGATAGTTGAGATTTTGAAGCCCTGAGGAGTTTGTACCTGCAAAATAAACTGTCTGTCGGGAATATCTTTTATATTATTTTTATCATCATTCATTTGCGCAATAGTATCGGTAGCGGGAATTGCAGCCGTAACAGCATTATAATTCTTCATCATTTCTAAAACTCTATCTATAATTTCGCTGCTCACGTAAGGTCTTGCCGCGTCGTGAAAAAGCACGATTGTATCGTCCTTTTCATTACCAAGTGCTTGCAGCACATTCATACTTGAATTAAATCTTTCATCTCCCCCACTCACGATCTTTGTCACTTTGCACCAGTTATTTTCTCTACTGACCTCGTCCTGATACCCATCAGGAACAACTATTACGACCTCGTCTATCTGCGGATGTTTATTAAATGTTTCAACGCTGCAGGCATACATTTTTCTTCCATCTATAATATCAAATTGTTTCGGAACATTCCCGCCCCAACGCCTGCTTTTTCCTGCTGCAAGGATAATTGCAATATTTTTTGCTTTCATTTTTCAAATTTACGTGAAACTTTCCAATTTATACACAGATAAATAAAAAAATTATAAAATAAAAAATGTACAAAAAATGAGTATATTTGCACGATATTTATGTCTTTGAGAAAACATTTTATTTTGTTTGTAGCTATCGTCTTGTGTGCGACTTATTCTGCCAGTGGGCAATTTAGGCACGTACGGAAGCCCGAAGCACTTTTTGCGAGCGAAGATAAGCCCGCACGCAACGGCATTACGATAGAAGCTGTACCGTTCTTTTTTAACGGCTTTTCGCTTGCATACGAAAGGTATCTCGCAAAAGGACACTGGCTTGTTCTGCAACCCACATATTACACTACTATAAATTATGCGTCATCCCGCAAAGATGACATACAGAATATGCAAGGGTTTTCCATTGCACTGTATCACCGTTACACATACTATACTATTGAGAGCGTTGGATTTGGTCTTTATTTGCAATGGGGTGGAATGTATTATCAGAACCATATCGTCCAAGTTAAGGGAGAGGCGAACGATATAAGAAAAGTTGGAATCGACATTGCAATGGGGTTTCGTCAAACCATTATCCGTCCATTATATTTTACTTTTTATGTAGGATACGGTGAGCGATTTATTATTCAGAACAAGAACAAAGTATATATGAAAAATGTTTTTGACCATGGTTATGGCGGCACTGCGTTAAGTATTGGTTTTGGTCTTGGTTTTAGATTTTAATGCGTATGAAACGAATATCTATCTTATTTTTTGTTTTGTTTATATGCTCTGCGTGTTTGTACGGGCAGGGGACAAAGTATAATAAGACAGATATACTACATCCTGTATTCTCCGAAAAAGCGATTGTGAGCTTAGTGCCTGTTCCGCTTATTTTTAACGGATTTCGTGTTGATGCGGATGTTCGGCTTACAGATAATGTATGGCTTAATATTGCTCCACGTATCAATATTAAAAATGCGCTTGATACAAATTCTAAATTTGTTTTTGGAGGCAGTTTCGATCTGAATGCCCGCTATTATATTAAAAACAAGCCACTCGGTTTTTATGTTTCGGCAGGTCTTGGAATTGAATATAATCATTTGGGAGCTATTGTAAAAAAGACAAAAGAATATTACGAAGTTGATGCCTTACGCTTTGGCGGACAAACACATCTTGGATATTCTTTACGTCTGTGGCCACGTTGCATTTTAGATATTTACTTAGGCGCAACATTCCGTTATTCTTCAAATTCTTTTTCCTCCGACAAATACAGGAACATTGTTAATAACAGCCGTCCAAACCCTTTTAGCTACCACTTCAGTGGACTTTGCTTCGATGGTGGGATTAGGATTGGCATTATGCTGTAATTACACCGCTTTTTCTGTTTTGTGGACAACAGCAACGCAGATACTCTATCATCAAACAATTTTTTCAAGGCACAAAGACAGCCCTTCATCTAACGTTACCTTTGGCGACCACCCTGTGCGCGTTCTTATTTTTTCTATGTTAAGTAGCCTGCGTAAAGGGTCGGCGGTTCGTTCACCTTTATACGTAATAGTTACCTTTTTTCCCATTTTATCGGCAATCGTTTGCACTAAGTCTGGTATTAAAATTTCTTCCGTTGTTCCTGCATTATAAACAGAACCGTCCAATGCCTCTGGTGTTTCAAGAAGTGATATAACGGCATCACAACTGTCGTAGTTATGCAAAAAAGTGCGATATGTCTTACGCGCATTTTCGAGCAATTGAACATTATCACCATTAAGTAACGAATAAATTGTATATGGAATAATATGTTCGGGATAAAGTTCACTGTCGGAATAAACATTGGCGAAACGGATTGAACAGCCTTTTATAAGACCGTTTTCCACTGCTTCTTTCATGAAAAATTCCGTAAGTAATTTTCCGGTCGCGTAAGATGTGCGCAGGCTATTTTCAGCAGTAGAAAATAACAGCAAATCGTTTTCCAATACTCCACCCTCTTTGTATGAACCGAAAGAATATACTTCGGAAGTACTGCAATTGATATACGTTTTTGCTCCCAGACGAATAGCCATTTCGAGAAAATTTTTCATACTAATAACATTAGTTTCAAATGTTGCCTGCGGAATATAAAAGTATTTGGTATGAACGACTGCGGCGCAATTTATAAAATGTAATTCACCATGCTTCTCACCTAACAACGTTTCTAAAACTATCATCTGCCCGGTACAATTAATATCAAATTCAAAAAATGTAAAATCGGGATGTTCGAGAACGTCTTTTATCGTATCAATAGAGCTGGCAAAAAAATTATCAAAGCCAATAACTTTATACCCTTTTTTCAACAATCTTCGTACTGTTTCACTCCCTGTCATTCCTGCAGCACCACTTATAACTACTAATCTTTCCATTTTATACTCCAAATATTAAACGATTTTTATAAAAGACATCAAATTCTTCCGTGAAAAAACTTTGCTCTAATTTGATGTCGTATGGGACTTTGTAATAATTAAATTCTTCTGTTTCCGTATCCATAACCATATATTGCGCATTAGGGCAATGATTTCTTGGTTGCCCGACAGAGCCGGGATTTAAAAAAATAGTTTTTTTCTTATTCCGCATATTTAGATTTTCCGTTTCATAAAATATTTCTAATAAATGGGGAATGTGTGTGTGACCTGAAATAACAAAATCGTATTTGCGATATTTTGTATCCTGCATTTCCGAATACGACATCTTTCCCCAATATGGATTTGATAAATCACCATGAATAAACAATATATTATCATGTTCAATAAAGGCATTGTTGTTTTTATCAATAAATTTCATCGAACTGACATCTAACACTTGCCGTGTAAGGCGCGAAGATGTCACACCTCGGGGTGAAGAAAATTTGCTGTCTTCACCACCATTGAGTGCTTTTTCATGATTGCCACACAAAACAATATGTGGCGACATATTTTGAATATATTCGACAGTTTCATTTGGGCGCGGACCATAGTCTATGTAATCACCCAATATCACTATTTTGGCAGGCGTATTTAACGCAAGAAAATGCTCATAACAGGCTTGCAATGCTGTTAAGTTGGAGTGTATATCCGAAAAAATAGCGTATTTCATACGTATATTAATTGTTGTAAATAGGTCGTATGGAACTCGCACATAAACATTTGTCGTGGGTGTCAAACATTTTCCCTGCTCGTTTCATACGTTTATTAATTGTTATAAATAGGTCGTATGGAACTCGCAAATAAACATTTGTCGTGGGCGTCAAACATTTTCCCTGCTCGTTTCACAGCCGTTTTTCTATTATGTTCGTTATTATTTCTGTGGCAACATCATTGCTTTGGTCAATATTTACTTGCTTTGGCAATATGTAGCCGAAGTGTTTTTTTGTTTTCTCAATTAACTCGTCCGTATAGAATAACATTCCATTTTCTACGTTCTCTATCCCATCCAAATAAATAGATTTTCTATTTAATTCCTGCATTTGTGAGAGCGTAAAATAATCTTCATTAATTGTAACATCAGAACCATTGATATTAACAGGATAGCCACCAATCAGTCCCATTGCACCAGGAATATGTAGCGTTTGCTTCGTTTGCGTAGAAATTGCTCTAAGTATTGTTGAAATAATCTCGAAATTACTGCTTGCATTCATCATATTTCGCTTGGCATCCACAGGCATTGGAATAGCACAGGAAGCAAATATTTTCGATAAATCGACTTGCACGTTTTCATTATTGTAGCGAATAGCAATCAGTGGTGTAACCCCTTCGGTCTGTCCCTCTTTGCTTATTACAACATCGTGAAAATGACTCACAGCAAGTGTTATCTCAATATTATCGACATCTTTAATGCGACATTCTTTTGCGACTGCAAATCTAATTCGTGGAATTAAATGATTGAGGTTTCCACTGCCGAAATCAGGGTACAATTTTCCCGCTGTTTTTATCCAAGCGTTTACTGCATCCGAATAAGAAGTATTTATCACTATCGGATTTGTACCGCTATCCTGCACCGCCTGCATAATATTCTTAATATATTTTACGGATAAAGGCGACCAAATTCCATAAGCTCTAACCGTATTCCATGAGATAGAACCGTATTTTAAGTTGCTGTATGCACGCGAAGAATTTACAATAAAATCAGGATTTATTTTTCCGATAACATCTGCTAATTGGGATATATTATTGAGGTCTGCCTCGTGGATAAAGCAGAACGTAAACGGACGTTTTCTTATGCCTGCGGCGACTTGCGCAATGTTTAAGTCACATTGCATTTTTTCTTGCGACCGTCCAATGATATGTAGTTCTATTCCGTAATCAAGATCCAGTAAATAGTTCAATAAATAATTACCTACGCTTCCCAATCCTGCAATGGCTATCTTTATTGGCTGATTGGTGTTTAATTTGTTGGAAAGATTTGTCAATTTTTCGTTCGTTGTCATTGTTCCATGTTTTTTATTGCATCGTAATAATCTTCGACAGTATTGCAATTATACCATTTTTCAATATTAATTATAGAGTATTCGGAAGAATTGATTTGCTGAAAATATTTTTGGACGATATTCAAATTTGTATCTCTAAAATCTTCAAAAGTTTGTGACAGTATCACATCTTTCAGTGCAACAAAATCCGCAAACTTCCATATTTGCCCCGAATTTGCTATCAGTGAAAAAGGCTCACGTACGCACAATTCTTTATGGGCAGTGTCGTATATATATTTAATACTTCCATTTGTCGTTTGATAAAATGCCACCGACTTATCAGCACGTATATAATCTTTGGTTGCAGTGATGACGCTCTGTCTGTTTTCACAAATCGACTGAAATGATTTTTTGTCGATAATCAAATCTCCTTCAACAAATACGATGTTGCATTTTTCTTCTTTAATCGCTTCCTGTACCCCCAGATATAGACTATAATTGCTTCCATAATCTTTATAATGCTCGTTGTACAGCAATGATATGTTTCTTGGGGGGAAGTGTAGTTCTACATACTGTTGCAATTCTGCGTATTTATATCCTCCAACAATAATAATCTCATCAAAAAAACCGTAAGAATATTCCATCAATATTTTTAGTATGGACTTTTTATTTGTTTCTTCGTAAATACATTTAAGCGCATCATATCCCAAACTTTTACTAAATCGAGAAGAAGTGCCTGCAACCGTAATTATAAGAATATTTTTTATCACTTTTATTTAAAATTTTGCATAAAGTCATCCTTGTTTTCATGCGTTGTTCGCGTTGGGCGGCCTAAATTTTCACGCGACAGGGTGTTTATTTTTATTTCAAGAAAGGACGGACCGTCTGTGCTTCCGCTGCCAAAAACATTAAGAACTTTCAAAAGTTCCTCTAATGTTGAAACCGACCATACATTTTTATATCCAAATGCGGTTGCAATCTGTGGCAGATTGACCTGCAACGCCACTGTGGGTTGTGCTCCAACGGATTCGTGCGCACCATTGTTGAAGACGATATGCCTAAGTTTTTTTAATCCTGACACACCTGCTGTTGCCATTGCGCCTGTATGCATCAATATTGCGCCGTCACCGTCCAAACAATAGATATTTTTCTCTGTATTAGGAGCTATGCCCAACGCTATGGAAATGCTATGTCCCATTGAGCCGACAGTTAAAAAATCATTTTTGTGTCCTGCGCCTGTGTGCTCGCGATATTCAAACAGTTCGCGCGAAAGTTTTCCTGTCGTTGAAACAATTATATCCTCTTTTTGCAATGAATTAACAACCACTTGCATTGCGTCCTCTCTGCTCATTTCAAACGCATTTTCTCTTTTGCTTTTAAGCGTATATGGGGAAAACGTATTTTTGCGAATAACCGCCGCGTGTGGGAAGCCTTTTGTTTTTGTGCCTATAGTCAGTTGTTGAATTTGTTTTACTGCAACAGTTTCGTCCGTATCAATAATTTCGTATGGAATTTTCATTGCAGCCAACAAGTCTAACGTTACTTCTCCTTGCTTGATATGTTGAGGCTCGTCTTTCACATTTGGCTCTCCGCGCCAACCAACCATAAGAAGCATTGGGATTTTATATACTTTTTCGTCAGCCAGAGAAAGCAGAGGGTTTGTTGCATTTCCAATACCGGAGTTTTGCATATACACCAATGCAGGATTTTTCGTTGCCAAATAATGTCCCGCAGCAATAGCTACAGCCGAGCCTTCATTGGCAGCAATGATGTGCCTGTTCGATGGTGCATTATCGGTAATGTAGGCGCAAAAATCCTTTAACAGCGAGTCGGGTACGCCCGTAAATAACTCTATGCTGTTTTTTACTAATAAATCATATATATTTTGGGGATTAATCATAATGAATTATCGTTTTATTTTCCAATACCCACCCTTATCAGGACCTACGCGTTCTAATAATCCTTCGATTTTCAATTTCTCAATATCTCGTAGAATAGTACGCTTGGTAACTGCCAATCTCCCCGCTAAATTGCTTGTTGATATTTGATTGTTTTCACTTATCAATTCCATGATTTTATATATTCTATCAATGACGTTTTCGGTGACATCGGCGGCATTTTCGGTAACATTGGTGACATTTTCGGCGACATTTTTGGCGACATTGGTGACATTGGCGACATTTTTGGTGACATTTTCGGTAACATTGGTGACATTTTTGGTAACATCGGTGACATTTTTGGTGGCATCGGTGACATTTTTGGTAACATCGGTGACATTTTTGGTAACATCGGTGACATTTTCGGCGACATCGGTGACATTTTCGGCGACTTGTCCGGAAGCATCAGCGTATCTTGTTCCATACACTGTTATTATCAATCCATCTGTAACATTTTCAAAAATAGGTGCAGGAAGTCCATATTCAATAAATTCTCTTCGTATCCTCGTTACTCCAGAACCGTACTTCTCAATAATACCTGTTTCTTTGAATATTTCTGCGATCTGTTTGTTGCGCGGTCGAGAAATATAATCGTCTGTCATTAATTGTTTAATGGAGATATTATCGGGCAAAGCTCCGGGATTGTAAAATTTTATATGATCCGGAAATATTTTAATAATCGAATCGTATGAAGACGTGTAATCTCGATGAACAATCATATTCAAGACCAACTCCCTAATCGCCTCCAATGGATATTCCCAGCGTTCCGTATTTTGCGGATCACCTGTAATAATTATTTCTTTATTAATGTGTTTGCGAATAAAGTCCATCACCTCATCCACCTCTGTAAATAAATCACTTTTCAATGTCAAACTGTCCTTTATTACAGTAGATGAAGCGAAATGCCCCAACTCAATCGTAGTAGTAGATTCCTGTTCCGGCAAGAACATCAACCAGCAAGCGTTGGTAATTTTCTCACCATCAATCAAGCTATATTTTCGTAAAAACGTCAAAGGATCATCAATGTTCGTTTGCTTTCTTTTGTTAATTTTTTCAATCTGGCGATTTACTTTTTCCAACGATATTTGGGTGATGTCTTTATTAGGTCGAGCATAAAAATCCCAACTTGAATTTACGCTTTGCAGATGTATATTCACTACCTCTTGAATAGACATCTGATGATTTGTATTGGCTATTCGTTTGTAATACCGTCCCCTGTAAGACACAGGTTTTACCGGATATTCCGCAATAGATAAAACTGCAACCGTTTTGTCCCCTATTTCAAGAGTTTCTGCGTTAGGTACCAACTGTGGTGCCGTTTTTGATTTTATTTCATTAATCCATTGATTAACACTTTCTTTTGAAAGATTAATTCCCACTATCGTTCCAGAGTCCGAAACACCAAGAAGCACCCGTCCACCTTTTGCGTTAGCAAAAGCGACTAATGTTTCAATGGCATCTTGCCCAAAAGAAGTTTTGAACTCTAATTGTTCCGACTCACCTGATTGTAATGCAATTTGAAGTTTTTCTGTTGTCATAGTCGTACAAAGATACGAGAAATCTTTTGACTGCTCCAAGGAATTTCTACTTATTTTGTTCCCGGAATAAGCTCAAGTATTTCTTTTATCGGCATACAATATTCGTCAGCCTCTTTTGAGCGACTATTTTCGAGGATTATTTCCGCAACTTTTGCCATTGCAGGATAAGATGCTCTCAGCAAATGATTTGCACTACGTTTGTTACGCCTTTAATATTTTCTATCACTTTTTTTCGTTGTTCGTAACTCGTATGTGGCAATCGCTTATGCTCTGCAACAGCTGTGTCGGTCAGTAAACCAACTAAAACATCGCCATATTTTGTTGCTTCACATATAATATTAATCAGTCCTGGATGCACTATATCTGCGGTCATTCATATATAAACTGTCTTCATTATGTTATTTTTTGAGATTTATATAAATTGCTTATCCTTTATCAACTTTTTCAAGAGTCAGTAATATTCGTGTGTGGATCTTTCAGATACAAAAGACCGCGTACAAAGGTACAGATTTTATATCGTTTTCAAAGCCGAAATTTTTTTGCGAAATTCGGATTGCATAAGGACAACGGTATTGCCTCATAAACATAATCAGACTGCGGCTGCGAGTATTTGTTCCACGTTTTACTTCGACAGGAATGACGTTAATATCTTCTTGCAATACAAAATCCACTTCACCAGAATTGTCATTTCTCCAATAAAATAAACTTTTTTTGTTTGCTGCAAATGCCTGTGCTACATAGTTTTCGACAAATGCGCCAAGAAATGTATTTGCCTCATTGTTTTCGGAAAGCAACATGCTTGCAGGAATTTGAGATTTCAACGTAAACATTCCTACATCAGCCATATATAGCTTGAAATCAGGAAAATAACTATAAACCGCGATAGGAATTTCGCCGTGCGTGATTTTTTGACATTTCAAAACAATTCCTGCAAAATTAAGCCATTCTATGGACTCGCCAAAAATTGTAGCTGTACCTCCTTTTTGCACCATTTTGTACTGAAATTTGTGATTTTCTTTTGCTAATTGTGCAGGAATGGAATTGTAGCAAGCCCTAATCTTTACACTTGTTGCAGGCTTCGAATATTTTGCCATATCAGCAATGTATTCATTGTAAATATCTGCTTGATAAGTATTCGTTTGTAAAAAACTTTCCGTTTCTACATAATTTTTTACGACAGCGGGCATTCCACCAATTACAAGATATTTTCTATAGTATTCCAAAGCAAGAGAATGAAGCGGAAATTCTCGGTTCGTTTCAAAATGTTCACGAATTTTTTCTGCAAGTTTTTTTCTATCCAATGCCCACAGAAATTCCTCAAAATCAAGTGGGTACAGAGTTAATTCATTGACTTTACCTACTGGAAACGAATATTTTTCGCGATTAACAGCCACACCGAGCAGGCTTCCTGCTGCCACAATGTGATATTCAGGTGCATTTTCGCAAAAATACTTTAACGATGTTAAAGCCCTTTCATTTGCCTGAATTTCATCGAAAAATAACAGTGTTTTTTCTGGCTTAATCTGCTGCTTTTCGGTTGTTTCTATGTATTCAATAATTCGTTTTGGAGTAATGTCTTCATTTATATAATTACTTACCAAATTATTATTTTCGAAATTGATATGGACAACGTTTTCATAATTTTCCCTGCCAAATTCGTCGAGAATGTAGGTCTTTCCAACCTGACGTGCTCCATTGAGCAACAAAGGCATACGATTTCGGCTGTTTTTCCACTCAATTAAATCTGATAAAATTTTTCTCTGCATAAACTTTTATATGTTTGTAATGTTGGCGAACAGGTCATATAGAACCAGCCGATAAACATCCCACTTCAATATGGCAAATATTTGTTGTATTGCGCTTACTATTTATTTTCTCCCTTATCTACGAATTAATCAAATTTTCTCGACTTTTTCATAGATAAAAGTCAAATACAAATGTACGCTAAAATCTTTAATTTACGCACAGACTAATAAAAATATTGCAAAAAATTCACAATATTTTTCCAATAAACAAACATTCTTATCTATAAAAAAATCAAAATTATCTGACTTTTTCATAGATAAAAGTCATGGTTTTTGGCACCTTTCAAAACGGGTAGATTTGTAGCGAGCCTGTATTATTTCTATTACTTTCATATATGTATGATATGCACAGTTTTTGACGAAGATAAACAATAAATCGTTTCAATTGACTAACTTTGCGAAATAGGTTGTCGCTCGTGTCGTATTGTAAATTAAACATTAAATATTAAAGCTATAAACATGAATATCACCAGAAAAATTCAAACATTATGCAGAAAGGCAGAACATTTGTGTCTTCCTGCGTTGGAAATGAAAACTTCAACTATATCTTGTGCCGTTAGCGATTTGCTAATAATGGAACTATTAAAAGCTCCTAAGTTTTCCGATAAAAGTCGCTTAGAACCTTACGGTTATAAAGTTTATTCGCAAAATGATGAAGACGGTATTATCAATGAAATTTTTAATCGTGTAGGCACTACAAATAAAACGTTTGTGGAGTTTGGTGCTTATGATGGTTTAGAAAATAATACGACATACTTGCTTATGCAGGGATGGAGAGGACTTTGGATAGATGGCGACAAGAATAAGATGAAAAGAATGTTAAAGACGTATGACAGAGCAATACAACACAAACAATTAATGGCAGAGTGCGCTTTTATAACAAAAGATAATATCGACAACTTGATAGGCAAACATATAAATGGTGAAATTGATATGTTAAGCATTGATATAGATGGCAATGATTATTGGGTTTGGCAAAATATAAAATCTATTCAACCTCGCGTAGTAGTAGTCGAGTATAATGCCAAATTTCCACCACCATACCATTGGAAAATGGAGTATGATGAGCATTATTGGTGGGATGGTACTGATAAAATGGGCATGAGTTTGCAAGCAGCAACTGACTTAGGCGAGGAATTAGGGTATCAACTTGTGGGTACTAATATTTGTGGAGTAAACGCTTTTTTTGTTCGTAAAGACGTTGTAAATAAGCAGCTTGTGGCATCTTTTCCCCTGCCTGCTACTGCGGAACATCTTTTTAATCCCGCGAGATATTTCCTGAACATCAATCGTGGACACAGTGCCAAACATTTTCTTGGATAATAACGCAGAACGGTGAATATTTTAATTGTTTTTGACACAGATATTTCTCCAAGTGCAGCAGGTGGCGCAACACGTATGACGCACACATTGGCAGAAACACTTTCCGCACAATATGGTAGCCAAGTTTCACTGGCATTTTTCAAAACTCATAAAGTGCCGTCACCCATACAAAATAAAATTCATGTTACATCCCCAATAGAAAAAAGTGGATTTGAAACATTTCTCTTGGAAAATAAAATTGACGTTATATTAGTTTCATTAGTAATAAAAAAATATTTACATTTTATACCTGAAATATACAAAATAGCACGCAAGCATAATATCAAGATGGTGCAATGGTTTCACATGATGCCAGGGTTTGAGATAATGTCTTATGGTTCTATTTCTCGTTTTTTATATGCCGTTAAGAAACGGAAGCAAGTTATTTGGAATTTGAAATATATGCTGATGACAGGGCTGGGTTTTATGGTCAGACCTGTCGTCACACATTTTATTCTTCGTCCGAAATATCGCTTGCAATACGATAACTGCGATGCGTATGTTTTACTTTCGGAAAATTTTATTCCCGATCTTGAAAAGATGTTGGGAAGTAAACACTTGGATAAAGTGTATGCAATAAATAACTCGCTCACACTACAAAACACTATTAGTGAAGAAGCGTTACAGCAAAAGCAAAAACAAGTACTCCTTTTGGCAAGGCAGGATGAACCGATGAAAAGAATATCTTTAGCGTTGCGAATTTGGAAAAAAATTGAAGAACGTAACGGGGTAGCTGATTGGAACTTTATTGTTGCAGGACGTGGCGATGATTTAGATTACTATCAATATCTTGCAAAGAAATTACAACTGAAACGTTGCACAATCGCAGGATTTCTATCGGAACAGCCCTATAAAAAATCTTCTATTTTTATGATGACTTCTGCTTGGGAAGGATGGGGCTTGACTCTCACGGAAGCGCAACAAATGGGCGTTGTGCCTGTTGCTTTTAATTCGTATGGTGCAGTATATGACATTATACAAAATGGCGAAAACGGTATAATTGTTCCCAACAATGACCTCAATGCCTTTGCAGATGCATTAGTTTCGCTTATGATGAATGATGAAGTGCGCTTACAAATGGCACTTCGTGCAGTAACAAGCAGTAACAGGTTTTCATTGGATAAAATTGCTTGTAAATGGATGGATTTGTTTGAACATCTGCTGGCTGATACAGAACAGAATTAGTTACATTTGCAGATTGAGGTTCTACCGACTGTTGATAACTTACAATCAGCACCTCAAAATGAGAATTGCAGCAATTATAATAAACCGCTTCAATTGACTAACTTTGTAGGCGAATAACAATAAAATAAATTTCCAAAATGACAGAAAATTATCCTATAGATTTTGTAATAATGTGGGTGGATGGAAATGACCCCGCATGGCGAGAAGAATCAAGCAAATATTATCGTGAAGAAACAGGAGTTGATGCCTCCACTGCAAGGGTGAGAGAGTGGGACAATCTGCAATATTGGTTTAGAAGTGTTGAAAAATTTACACCATGGGTAAATAAAATACATTTTGTAACATGGGGACATTTACCCAAATGGCTAAATGCTAAACATCCCAAACTACATATTGTGAAGCACGGTGATTATATCCCGAAAGAATATTTGCCGACATTCAGCACTATGGCAATATGCTTAAACTTGCACCGAATAGAGGGACTTTCAGAACATTTTGTAACTTTTGATGACGATATGTTCATTGGATATGAAACCGACAGAACAAGGTTCTTTCGTAAAGGTTTGCCTGTTGATTTTGCCCAACTTACACCACTCACGCCCATTTTGCCATTTGCACATTATACCCTAAACTGTGTGGCAATTATTCAACAACGTCACAATATTTTATCTTCAATACTAAAAAATCCATATAAATGGTTTTGTCCTAAATACGGTGTTGGCACTTTGCTTAAAAACGCATCACTTGTACCTTGGAGTACAAATGTAGGATTTAAAAATCCTCACATAGCAACGCCCTATTTACGTTCAACCCACGAGAAACTATGGAAAGAAGAATTTTCCATATTAGATGCATCTTCTCGCAATAAATTTCGTAATTATGCCGATGTTTATGATTGGTTAATGCGCTATGAACAGTTAGTAACAGGGAATTTTGTGCCAAATGGTATTCGCGACACACGAGTTGATACCATTAGTGACACTAATGCTTATGAAATTGCAAACTACATTGTCAAACAAAAGTATCGTCTGTTTTGTATTAACGACAGTAACGATATTAAAGATTTTGAAAAATGTAAGGGGGTCATCAATGCCGCATTTGAAAAAATATTGCCCACTAAATGTACCTTTGAAATTTAGACAATCATTGCATAATCAGTATGTAAGTTCCATTAGAAAAGTTATAATTTATGTTGCAGAAAAATCTAACAAATGACCCTTGAGGTAATTTCAGATTCATTCTTCGACATGTATAACGAAGAAAAATTGAAAAAAGTTATATCATAAAAATTGCATTGATAGAAATTAAAAAAATAACATTTATGAATATGAGCACAGCACAGCACAAGGTCAGTATTATAGTGCCAGTATATAATCCTGGTAAACATTTTAAAAAGTTACTAAATTCGCTCGTCAATCAAACATTAAAAGAAATAGAGATTATTATTGTGCTTGACTGCCCCACAGATGGTAGCGACAAAGTTGCAGAAAATTTTGCAGCAAAAGACAGAAGAATTGTTATTATACGTAACTCCCAAAATATGCACGCAGGTTTATCACGCAATGAGGGCTTAAAAGTTGCAAAGGGGGAATATGTCGGATTTATGGATGCGGACGATTGGTGCGATGAGAAAAAATATGAAATTCTCTACAATGAAGCAAAAATATCAAATGCCGATATTGTGCGCAACAGAAGTTTACGTGTATTTAACAACAATAAATACACATACTCAGAAAATCCACCTCTACAGAAAAATGTTAAAGAACGGAATATGTTTATGTTGCGGGGGCTAGTAACACGCAGGCAGAGCAATATGTTTTGGAGTAATATTTATAGAAACGATTTTATTAAGCGACATAAATTGTCTTTTATTGATTCGAGAAAGACACGTGCCGAAGACTTTCTTTTTCTTTTGCAATGTTTTTTTTACGCCGAAATTATCAGCGAAGTACATGACAGCTTGGATACATACAATATTTTGCCTACAAGCCTATGCCACAGTCATACTGCGGATAATTTATATTTATCAATGAACTCATCTATTGCTTCCTTGTACAATACAATAAATTTTCTTAGAGAAGCGGAGGTTTATGACACCATAATCCGAGATTTCAGAAACAACGAACTTCTTATACGAATGTATTCGGGATTTTGCAATCTTCGCACTTGTTATCCACTTAAAAAGGCTATTGTAGAACTGCATAAAATTAAGAAAGAACACACTGAATTGTTTTTGGAATTCAACAAAATAAAAATAAAGGATCTGATAAAGAATAGAAAGAGACTGCAGCAGTTCATCTTACTTAAATCTGCCTTACTGTTACCTGTCCCTCAGGGCAAGCGCGTTTAATTTGTAATCAATGTAGTAAAAATCATTGTTTCATCTTGCTTTAAGTCGTTTAGATCGCAAGCTTTTTTGTCCTTTCTTAATAGACTAAGTACTGTTTTTCTCACTATGTCTATTTTTCAGCAACATAAATTATAACTTTTCCAGTTGAACTTACAAGTTACGAAATTATTGTAGTAATCAAAAGATTTCTTGTATCTTTGCATAAAAAAGATAAGTATTCTAAAAACCAAAGGCTTGTTGAAACGTATTGGTCCCAATAAAGGCGGATATCGGAAAATAGTTGAATTGCCTTAGAAAAATCATACAATTAATAATTAATAAATTTTATTTCGAGCAAAATGTGTAACTTGTAACTTTTATAATTCGTTGTTATGCTAAAAAATAAAATATTAGACTGTACACTGCGGGACGGAGGGTATTACACCAATTGGGACTTCGATAAAGCAATTGTTGATAAGTATATTAAGGCAATAGAAGTCCTGCCGATTGACTATGTTGAATTAGGTTATAGAAATAAACCCGCCTCAAATTATTTAGGTAAATATGGTTATTGCCCACCTTTTGAATTGGAGAGAATAAAAAATAATACCTCTAAAAAAATTGCAGTAATGTTAAATGAAAAGGATGTTTCTCCTGCCGATTTATCATTACTCTTAGATCCGATTACAGGATTAGTAGATATGGTACGTATGGCGGTAGATCCCAAAAAATTTGATAGAGCCGTAAAATTAGCCGAAAGCGTGAAAAAATGCGGATTTGAAGTCGGCTTTAATGTTATGTATATGTCTCAATGGAATGAGATTGATGGGTTTATGGACAGCCTTTCTTCTGTAAATAATATAGTAGATGTTTTTTGTATGGTAGATTCGTATGGAGGAGTTTCACCTATGGAGGTTACGAATACATTAAATTCATTAAAAGATAAAATATCTTGCCTTATAGGGTTTCATGGTCATAATAATTTGGAGTTATCTCTTGCGAACACGCTGGCAGCGATAAGCAACGGCGTTGATTTTGTTGATACAACTATTTTAGGAATGGGTAGAGGTTCCGGCAACTTAAAAACAGAATTATTACTCACTTACCTGAATAAAAATTATGACCTGAAAGTTGATTTCAACGTTTTAGGAGAGGTAGTGTATTCCTTTTCCGAATTAAAAAAGAAATATATGTGGGGCACAAGTTTGCCTTATATGATAGCAGGTGCAAATTCATTTCCTCAAAAGGATGTGATGGAAATGACAAATAACAGAAGATATTCATTTAACAGTATTGTTCGGAAAATAAATAACAAAAAAAACAATGTTCTCGACAATGCAAAGTTTCCATTGCTTCCAAAGAATGAGTTTGATAATGTAATTATTATCGGAGGAGGAGAAAATGCAGCAATTCACAATGACGGAGTGAGGGAATTTATAAAGAATAATTCCTGCACTGCACTTGTTCATGCAAGTGCCAAAAATGCTATTTATTATAAAGATGTTAATGTGCCACAATATTTTTGTTTAATTGGAGACGAGGCAAATCGTATCAGCGATGTTTTCCCGAATAAAGATTTTCAAGAAGTTTGTGTGTTGCCTCCATATCCGAGAGAATTTGGTACTCTTGTATATGACTTCCTTAAAGAAAAAACATTTGAACTCGAAAAATTTGAATTTACTGAAACTTTTCGGAATGCCAGCACTACCGTAGCGCTGCAAACAGCAGCACTATTGTCGAAATCAAAAAAATATTTCATTGTGGGATACGATGGCTATGTTGGAAATATTATGTCGGAAAAAGAAATAGAATTGACTAATGAAAATAATCTATTGTTTTCTCAATTCAAAAATTTTTATAATGTCCCTATAATTTCATTAACGCCGTCTGTGTATAGTGAATTAGAAGCAAAATCAGTATATGAATACTTGCAATAGTAAAATGTCATTTTTTCTACCTGTTAGAAAAGGTAGTGAGCGCGTTAAAAACAAAAATACTCGCCCGTTTGCGAATATATCAGGAGGATTGTTGGAAAACAAGTTACAGCAGATTATAAAATCGGATATGATAGATGAAATCATTGTTTCGACAAATGATAAATTGTCTATCGTTATTGCGAAAAAATATTCAACAGAGTGTTCCAAAATAAAAATCATTCCACGTCCGGAAGAATTATGTTTAAGTACAACTAATTTACAGGATTTGATAGCATACGTTCCAACTATTACCGATGCTGAAAATATATTATGGGGACATGTTACAACCCCGTTGGCAGACGAAAAAATTTATGACGATGCGATAGCAGAATACTTTAATCAGTTACCAAATGGTTTTGATTCTTTGATAAGTGTTACCGAGATAAAGAATTTTATTCTGAACAGTTCAGGAAGAATAATAAATAATAATTCTGATATGCCGTGGCCTCGAACTCAAGATTTAGAGCCATTATATGAAATCAATCATGTATTGTTCATCGCTAATAGAAATGTTTACTCGTTACAAAAAAATCGTGTGGGAAACAATCCATATCTCTACACTATGGACAAAATAAAATCAATAGATGTTGATTGGGAAGAAGACTTTATCATCGCTGAGGAATTATATAAAAATCGGAAGTAATCAAGATTGTATCTTAGCTCCGCCTTATTTCACTCCACGTGCCCCAGTGTTTCTCAATAAAACGAATTTGCTCGTCCGTAATTTCAAAGGAAAAATCTTTGAACAACTGTTTGCATTTTTCTATTTCTTGAGTATTATCTCGTCCTGCAGGCGTTTGTATCAAACGCTCATACCTCGCTGTTTGGTCGTAAAAATAAACAGGACGATTCATACAAATAGAATAACCGATATATGTTCCAATTCCATTTGTCATCACCATATCTGACAGATAAATTAAATCCTTTTGGCGATTCAGAAACATATAATCACTTCTATGACCGTTTGTAACCACCACGCAACCATGATCTTCATACTTTGTTATATATTCTGGACTATCCAAAATATCTTTCCAATATAAACACACAAACACGGAGTCAAAGGTGTTCCTAATTTCGTCTATTTTGCAAAGCAAATCATCTAAATCATACCGCGCAACAGCACCCTCAACGGAATGTAATGGATAGACCAACAATATTTTTCCATATTTCTTTTTAATAAGGGCGAGTTCTTCCTCTGTTTTGAAGTGATCGACACCCTTAATAAACGGTCCTACTGCGATCACCTGTCTATTAAGATTATTGTTTTTCAAAAATTCTTCAATTACACGTTTTCTCTCGTAGCCATGTGTATATATCCTTTTTATAAGAGGTCTGTCAGGATATCCCAAAAGTTTCACATTTGCGGGATTACTATCAAAGAATACCCCATGTTCAATATATTCTCTCAAAAAATTAAATTTTGATCCTTTCAGTTTGGCAACTGCCTTATAGTTGCCATATACAAAAGCCGCAGACAGTCCTGATGGCGCAACAAAACGCTTGTCGGCTAACTTTTTATATTGGAAATAATCTACACGGCGATACTTATGCCTGAAATATGCATAAATAACACTTGATTTTATAAGATAGAATAATTTGCGTAAAATCATGCTTAACAGTTCTAAAATAAAAATACCATGAAGATAATTTTTTAATTTAATTTATATAATATTTCAAGCATCTCTTGTACTCTATTTACAAAAGTATGGCTTGACAAGATGATTTGTTGCGCTTCTTTCGCTTGTGAAGTCTTGTCGTTGTTCAGAGCATCTTCAATAAGCGCAATAAGTTCCTCATCATTATGATACAAACCTACTTCACCGTTGGGAAAAAGTTGTTCTATAAAGGGATTGGCATCGCAAATTTGATATGCGCCAGCACCACAGGCTTCAAACACTCGTTGGTTTGAACCATATGTAGTTTGCTCGTGATGTATGTTTAATGCGACCTTACAACGATTATAAAATTCATTTACTTTTTTCGGTTGAATGTTTATATTCGTAAAAATATTTCTGTTTTTTCGTAATAACCATTTCAAAAAATTTTTCTCAATGGGTTTGTATTTTCCATAAATCAGAATCTTTAAATTTGGGTAACAATTTACAAGCATTTCCAAAATTTTCATTCTTCTTTTACTCATCCATATCGCACCAACAAAAAAAATATCAATATCTTTATTTTGATTTGGGATAGAATAGTAAACAGAATCATCGCAAGCAAGCGGCAAAAAATATGATATTTTTCCTATACTTTCATAATAATCTACATCTTTTTTTTCAAAGCAGAACATAGCATCTACGTGATCAATATGAGTGATATTGCGAGCATAGCGAGGATTAAGAACACTATCGTACATCCACAACAATACTTTCGATTTTTGACGAAAATAATCTAAAGTTTCGTCTAACAGAATGGTCCCATTATATATAAACACAATATTGGGCTGATATTGATTGTAAACTTGGCGAATATGAATATCAAATTTATTGCGACTTTGTGCTTTCAATCGCTCTCTCCAATTTGTATTTGCGAATTTGTGTTTCCATTTCAGTAAGCCTTTAAATGGATGAATAGGCATATCGTACGTTTCAAAATGCACTTTGTAGCCGAAAGTCTCAAATGCTCTACCAACACTTCTGTGATAGTCATAAAAAGGGGAAGATATGATCAATATTTTTTTCATCTGTACAACCCTTTTTCTTTCATTTTTTTGATGGATTCTTCGTATTTATCTTCCCCTATATCTTGACTGTTTACCCAAGTGGTGAATTTTTCAATACCCTGTTCAAACGTAAACTGTGGTTTAAAATTCAACAATTTTTGTATTTTGGAGATATCGGCAAAATTATGACGAATATCTCCCAAGCGGTAATTGCCTGAGACGATTGTATTGGCACTTGAGTTGTAAGCCTTGAGTAATGTATCAGCAACAGTTTGCACATCCACCGTCTTACCTGTGCCAACATTGAAAACTTCGTTGTTAGCTTTGTCGTTCTCTGCTACCAAAACAGTCGCATCTACAACATCGTCAATGTAAACAAAATCGCGAGTTTCCTTACCATCTTCAAAAATATTTATACAGTTCCCATTCTTAATTCGCGTGGAAAATATTGACAAAATACCCGTGTAGGGATTGTTTAACGACTGTCCCGCTCCATATACATTTTGATAACGCAATGCTATGGGGGCAATACCAATTGTTGGACAAACTGTCATCACAAGTTGTTCCTGCACCTGTTTTGTAATACCATAAACAGAAGTTGGGTGAATTTTGCTATTTTCTGTAGTTGCCACTAAATTGACAGAATTTCCACAATGAGGGCATTTACATTCAAAATCACCGCTCTGCATATTTTTATCAAGTCGAGTTGCAGGAAAAACAATTCCACATTTTTCGCACTCATATTTTCCTTCGCCGTAAATTGCTCGAGACGATGCTACTACAAATTTTTTTACTGAGTGTTGAGTATTGGTTAATATGTCAAGTAGCAAAGCCGTTCCTCCGATATTTACAGAAGTGTATTTTTCAATCTCATACATAGATTGCCCTGTGCCTGTTTCAGCTGCAAGATGAACTACTATGTTTTGATTTTGCAAAGCCTTGAAACAATCTTCACAATTTGTTACATTTCCGTGAATAAAATCTACCTTACCATCTATACTTTGATACAATGGCGAAGTTATTTTTGGGTTTTCGCCATGAATCTGTGGACTTAGGTTGTCTAAAATCGTAACCTGATAGCCTTTTTCGATAAATTTCAAAGCCAAATTTGAGCCGATAAAACCCGCACCGCCAGTTATAAGGATGTTTGTCATTAATACTTTTTGTTTTTATATACTGCCTGTCGAATGATAAACAACAATTCATGATGTTCATCATGGAATAATTAGCACGTTTACTCCATGATCAAAATTGCCACATTCATTCAGGAATGATTCTAAATTTTGATATTCCAACATATTTTTTTCTGAAAAAATACGAGATCCCCTTGACCTTATTTCGTTATAAAAATCCCATGCCGTAAAACCCGCCCTAAAATAAGAGGCATGTGCAACTTCTAATAGTATTTTGGGTTTATATCTAGATAAAGTTTTCCACGCTCCCTCTAAAAAAGATGGTTCATGTCCATCTACATCTATTTTTATAAAATCAATCTTTTCTATGTTAAGAGAATCTATAATTGAATCTAATGCCTTTAACGAAATTGTTTCTTTATTTATTGGTGTGCCTTGATTTTCTAGCCAATGAATAGTTGCTGAATTATCTCCAATGAAAATATCTGATTCAGACTCTTTATTGGAAAGTCCATATTCATATACGCTCACATTTTCTAATTTATTTACTTTTATATTTTCTTTAAGCACTTTAGCAAAATGTTTTGTTGGTTCAAACGCTAAAACTTTCCCACTGTTACCGACTATTTTAGATATAATTACTGTGTAATAACCGATATTAGCACCTATATCTAGGACTACATCCCCTGACTTGACAATATCTCTTACAATTTTTGTGGAAGTAGGTTCCCACACGCTGTAACTCCTAATGTCATTATCTATGCAGCTACTATTGTTAAGCCAAAATTTGTCCCCATATTTTGTTTTATATAGCATCCTGTCGTTAAATTGATGATAATCAGTTGTTTGTATGGGGGGGGGGGGGGGGGGGGGGTAAGTTGCGCACATAACGTCAAATTTAAAATTTAACCCCCAAACCCCCGTT
>JAISPZ010000105.1 GCA_031274555.1 Bacteroidales bacterium
ACATTGGTTATACAGTAACACCAAATTTAGTGAAAATTTTTCAAACGGCAAAGCGTTACAAATATTTATTTGATAACGCTTTGCTTGTTTTTAGCAAAAAATAATTGCGGATTTAAGGAATTTATATAATGAAATATGTTTTTCCCACCCATTAAATATGAAAAAAAATATTACTGCGCTTTACCCATAAAATACAGCGATTTAGGGGATTTTGTTGAAATGGATCGTAAAAATAGACACTATGGTTTGTCAATCAAAATATATCAAATCTTGATCATGATGAATTGCATTACCATATTTGATAGCTTTGTTTTCATCGGTTTCAAAAATGAAAACGCTGTCACCACCACCAAACTTTTTAGAGTAATAATTTTCAATACGCACTATCAGATTATCTAATACACGTTTTGAATTATTTACTTCATAAACGGAATATTGCAGGCGAATACCCCCTTGCTTAATCAATGTTTTCATGAATTTTGTTCGCAACCTATTGTCCGATATATCATAACTTACCACCAACATAGTTGATATTATTTTAAAAGAAATTGAGGATAATTTTCAGCCGTTTTTTGTTGCATAAAACTTCGATAATATGTCTGCATATATCTAAAAACACTCGTTTTTTGCTCTATCAGCACATCGTAAAACATTTTTGTATAATCGCTATTCTTTTCGCGTTTTAAAATGTATTCACCCTTTATCAAATCAAAATCTTCCACTTTACATTGGCATAAATTAAAAGATTTACGAACTTGCCCATCAATTAGACAACGGAAAGGCTCAACCAAATCACAAATCAGCGACTTACGTTTAAACCAAAGTTGATGATAAACGCCTCTGTATCAGGGCAAACGCATTAAAAATATTTTATACGGATAATATCCTGATAATCAAATACGGTTTTTGCTATTTTTCGTAAAAATTGACAAAACTTAATTCTGCAACTATTTGTATATCTGGTAGATAGTTTTTTAATGCGTTTGCCCTGGCCTCTGTATGGGTCGAATCCAAAAAGACGCACAAATGCTTCGATGTAGTTGAACAAAATCGTATAACCGATATCAAGTGTAGTATTTAATGGATCTATCTTTGTGCGCGGACTTCGCCTTTTCCATGAAAACGGTTCAAAATAAGCGTGGAAAAACGCCGTAGATGCCTTACCTTCTATTCCCATTACTGAATCGTAAGCTGAAGCGTCAGACAACATAGTTAATAAATTACAGCACAGACTTTTTGCATTTTGGATAACAGGATTTTTTAATCGTGTTTTCTCTAACAAACGGATTTGATTTCTGATTTTATTTTCAACTAATACCTTAGGTATAAGCAAATTATCTTTTTCATATTCGTACTGTTTTTTGCGTAATAAAAAGTTTGCCTCCGCCGTAGAGGAAAAGAAAAAAACAGGTCTGAAATTAGGCTTCATTACAACTAATGGAACACCATATTTGGTACATTTATCTATCAACGCGGTAGTTATGGTAATATGCCCTATAACAAACAGTGCCAATATTTTTTGAAAAGGCAACTTTGTCAATGTCTTTTTTTCTTTAGTATCTTCCAACAATAACTGTCCACTCATTACTCGTAATGCCTTGTTCTCAATACAATTGATTACAAAAATAGACCTATATGCAATGTCTTTATGTGTAAACATTTTCCATTTCAATTTTATCGCATAAATTGCAGTAAATACAATGTCTGCATTTATTTTCATTAATATGAATCGGCAACTCAGGATTAAATTGTTTGAACTTTAAAATGAAATTTGCCAGTTCTATCTTGTTCTCTTTCGTGGGAATGTCTATAAAAAATGTTTTATTGGTCAAGATTGCATAAAAAGCCAATTTTTCCACATCATATCCCATTTCAAGCATACAGAAATATTGTGCCCAAAGTTGGTAAATTTGTCCTTGATAAATTTTCTCCAACTTGTATTTTCGTTCTAACAACAACTTTTCTTTTCCCTTGTAAATGTCAATCTTTCCTACAATTCCAAATTCGTTACAACAAACCGACAAATTTGTAATTTCATCCTTGAGGCTGCTGTAAGTCTTATTGTCAATTGTGGCGTGAGAGGCTTTACCTTGAGTTTGTGGAACTGCGTGTATCAAATCTTCTTCTCCGCCAATATAAACGTTGTGCAAGTAAATTGAATAGGGACAGAAAATAAAGTCGTTTAAGGTAGATATAAGGATATAATCGTTCATTGCCATCCATTATTGCCTTGTTGCTACAATTTTATCGCTTTTTAGTTTTAGGCTCTTTTTTCGTATTTTTAGTACGGAACGCAAATTCCGATAATTGTTTTTGCCATTTGTTTTTATCTTGAAGCCACAAGTCCCATTCTTCATCAGAAATAAACAAATTTAAATCCTGAGATTTTTCCTTTTCGTAATATTGTTTGATATGCTCATACATTATGATACCTTTTCGGGCAATATTGTATGCGCCATTAGCATCACCGTCTTTTGGTAGTTTTGGGCCATCCTTTTTTTCATAATAGCGGGAGTCGAAATGTTCACCTTCTTCATTTCTGACAGGGGACTGCAAAAAATTATCGTCCGAGCGTCCCGAGTTTCGTATTTGTTGAATAATATCTATCACAAAACGGAGAGATTCCCATGCTGTCCATTTCTTATAGTTTTCGTCTTCACACTTTGATAATTCTACACCACCTTTTAGCTGTGATAACAGGGACTTGCTCTTATCAAATTTTTTAAACAACGCATCCAAAATTTTTTTAATATCATATTCTTCTATAATTCCCTCATTATGAGCGTTGCCGCGCCTAAACCTGTATCTATCCAATGATTTGCCGTCTTTGCCTGACCATAAACGCCACGTTCTATCGTTTTCAGTCTTGTAATCAAAGAAATAATCACCTTTCTCGTCAATTCCTATCTCGGAAAAGTAGTCTAAAATTTTACTTTTTATTAATTCTTCACTTCCTTTTTGAAGATAGATTGTTTTTCGCCAACCTGTTGCAGGATCAGTTATGGAAGTGTAATTCGCACGAGTGTAAAGCATAATGCCAACTTGCTTTTTGTTTTCAATATCTTGATAGTTGGCAACTAATGGAGTGAGTTGCAATGCCTTAGAAACAGAAGCAATTTCGCCGTCTTTTGCATTTTTATCAACAAGATAATTTAATTTTTTCGCTAAAGCCACCTCAAATTTTTGGTATATCTGCTGTTCAAATTTTTGGCGACCACGCTTAAAGCCTGTATTCAAATCTTCTAAAACGATGAAAGTTGGCTTGAAGTTATCTTTTTCATCTTTCATCTTTTCAATAATTTCATGAATTACCAACGAAGTATATCCATCTTTCAGGTTTTTGATATTGCCTTTTTGTTGCCAATTTTCTTGTTTCTTTTTTCGTCTATCGACGGCATCGTTTATTTCTTGCAAATAGTCTTTGCCGTTGATTTCATCAAAATTAGTTTGTTCAATAATATTGCCTTTTGCATCAATTAAAGAGTAGTAAACCAGATGCTTCTCGCCACGGTCAATGCCAAGAAATTGGATATTGTCGGAATTTGTGAAAGTTGAGTTTACGAGATCGTTTATATTTACATTTCTTTTTGCCTTGAAGTTTAGTATAATGGGGCAATGAAATAACAATTTGTTTGTTACGTACCTCTTGTTGGATATTATTGGATAATCAAATTTTTCTTTTAATTGTTCATAGTGATGTCCTTTTTCTCTTCCATTTTTATCTTTTTCGGGAGTATAATCTATGAGCTTTTCCCTGAAAAATATTTCTGCTTCCCCACTTAATTTGTATATAATATTTTTAAGATTACTTTCGTCAAATAACATTTTCCAATAGTATGTGTGTATGTTATCTTTATTATCTTTATTATCTTTATCTGTGTCTTTTTTGGGTTTTTTATTCTGTGAGAAATCTTTATTGTAAATTTGAAAAAGATATAATTTTTCATCTGCCACAAATTTCAAAAACGTATTCCAATTGATTTTTTCAAATTTTACTTGGTAGCAAGAAATTTCAGTATCCCTGTAAAATTCTTCAATGTCTTTGTATTCATTGGTAGATTTCCATGCGAATTTATAATGTTTGTATGATTTGTGTTTTTTAAAACCGTCCTTAAAATAATCAATTAATTTACGTAGCGACTCATTATATTCCAATTCATTGACTTTACGATACTTTGTTTTAAATTTTCCAGAATCATAAATATCAATAACATCTTTTATGGGTAGATTATGCTCACGTACCGCAGGAGCAAAATTATCTCCACTTGAACGAATAAATAGTCTGGGGGTATTTTTATTATCAGGTTTTTGAAAATCGAGAATAATACGATTGCATGGATTCTCATCAGCGTCTTTATTCAATAACTGAACATCTTCTTTTGATAGTCTATTTCTATTGATTGCTAAATAATATATGCCGTCTTTTTCAAAAATCAAACCTGCCTTTGTTCCATACTCTTGCACCCAACCTGATAAAAAAGAACTACTGCCAAAATTCAACTTCAACTTATTTTTTTCAGCATCGTCCTGTGGTTTTTTTGAAAGAAAGTTTCTCACTAAATCATACTGATTAAACCATTGCGCATCTTCTGACCGTAAAAGCACATTCAAAATTTCAGATAAATCGGAATCTATTAAATTGCCTTTGACTTTCTTCTCTTTTACAGAAAAATATTTTACCATCCGCATAACAAATATAGCATTGTCAAGCCAATTCTTTATTGCTAAAATATTGTTGTCCTCGTTTTTGTAGTCGGTAATTTCTAGTATGTCTGATGATTTTTTGAGAAACATTTCTGCCAGATTTTTCATGTCGGCACAAATCAAATTTATGAGATTTTGACTGTGACTTTGGTCTTTATTTATGCAGTCATTTCTGTATTTATATTCTTCTCCTGCAAATACGGATTCTTTAAATGGTATTTTTTCCTCGTCAAGCGCAGCAAACAATCCGGATAATTCTACAGCATCATTTATCTGAACTTCCTTATTTTTATCTAAGTGAACACACGTCCAGATTTCATTGTTTTTCAATTGCTCTTTTATTTCAAACCAATTGGCAAAATAAATGCCTGAAATAATATTTACAGCAGCTTTTGACCAATAAATACCTTTCCAATCTTCAGGCTCTTTACGCTCTTTTAACCATGCGATAAAGTCAGGAATATTTTTAACTTCGATAGTGTCAATTGGTTGTTCAAAATTGAAATATTTTTGTCCTGCAGTAATCAAGTTTTGCAGAGTCGTTTTTAATCCTTCTTCGTCCGTTATTTCTTCAAACAATGCTTTCCTTTTGCCACAGCCTATTTGCTTGTATAGTGTTTTGAAATGTGACAGATTTTTAAATTCTTTTTCGTCGTGACGTGCCTGATTGTAAAGATTTATCAGCAAGTTATAATGTCCTATAATCTTGTTGTATTCATCAATATTTGCTTGTGATAAGTATTCGGAGAATTTGCCAATGTCAAACATTGCTTCTTCGATATGAGCTGCTTCAATCATTTTATTAGTTTCAGCGTCCTTTATCATTGTAGGTTTATTTTTATCTTCCAAATATTGCTTGGCATTACGATAATCTTCTTTACGCGACAAGAACAGTATGCAGTTATCACAAAATTTCGGCAAATTGTCATGAACTATTCTCGTTGCGACAGCGGTAGAACGTTCTTTGACTTCGTAATAATTTTCTCTGTTTTGATTATAACCTTGAAAGTAAGTGAAAAATTTCCTGAAAACAGGTAAATGAGTTGCTTTTAATTCTTCCCTTTTTTCTTCGTCATCTACTAATTCGTCAATATTCTTTTCTATATACTGCAGAATACCCGCTTTGGTAAGACATTTTATACCTTTTTCTTTTAGAATCGGTTTGCCTTTGTCGTTATTACCTGCCTTTTCCTTAATAAGATTTATTCCACTTTCAAAAGTTTTACCGATTTTTTCTCGTAGTGACTTTTCTTCCGAATTTTCGTCTTTGTTCTCTTGCTCGTGTTCTTCTCCTTTCTTTTTCTTGTCCTGCCTGTATTTTTCAAAATATCCTGAAAAATCAATCTTTTTTGCTCCGTCAGATTTCAAACTATTTGTTATAACCTGTTCGTGAATTTTATCCATAACAGGTTTTAACGAGTCGTATGCCTCTTTTATTTTTTTGTCTTCGGCAATAATGCTTTCAAACAATTTTGCCGTATCCTCTGATGTAAGTGGTTTTCCATCTTTGCCAAGAGGTTTTAGCTCAAATTTTAAAGTTTTTGATAACTGATAAAGGTTTGTAAAGTTTTTCATGATAAAAATTTATTTAAGATTTATAAAAATTTATTTTTCTGACTTGGTTTTTCATACGCTTATAATTTGTTTTTAATATGTCGTATGGAACTCGCACTATATGATTGTTGTTCGAAACTCGGCAATGTAAGCAAGCTTCCGTTGCTCTCGCTGCTCCAACAATTGTCGTGGGTGTCAAACATTTGTCATGCTCGTTTCAAAATAGCATAAAATCTGTTGTATATCAGTCAGACAATTGAAGCGAATTTACGTTAAATTTTTTACAATCCACTAAGTCTTAATTAAAAAAGTTCATGCGGAGCAGATATTAATCTGTAAATAAAAATATTAGCTTGTAGAGAGATGTCGTGTTTCTGAAATAAAATTCATTTTCAACGCGTGGCACTCTTATACATACAGCCTGTCGTTTCTTTGATGAAGCCACCGACTTCGAGCTTTGTGAGGATGGATGAAATTTCAGGGATGGCGAAATTTGTTTTTCCAAAAATTAGATCAAGAGAACAAGGCTTTTCTGCATCTATAATTTCGAGTGCATATTCCGTTGATACCCGTTCAGTGATTCTGGCGATACCCGTTCACTTTTTTACTTGTTAAACAACTTTTTTTTATTTTTCTTAAACTTTATCCCTTAAGGTATTATGTAAAGCTTTACATAATACCTGTCGAATGAATAAAACAGATTTAAGGATACGTCCAATTTATCACAGACTGCATAATAGGATAGAGGGACATATCTGTGTCTGTTTCACAACATACACTATTATGTTGGAAATTGAAAGGATATTAAAAAAGCGAAATGTGCAATAACATTAAACAGGGCACAAGAATTAGTAAAAACGATGTATCAACTAACATATCAAACACCTATTACAAAAAGAATAGCTACAAAAATCTTAAATATGGACGAGGAACAGCAAACATTATACGACTTAGTGATGAAATGGAGTAAAAAGTAAAAATATATTTACGATTTTTTTGGGGTGTCCCAATGCGGAAAACAGGAAGAAGTGGAACAGGCAGACGTTGAAGAAATGCTCAACTTTAAATCTACGGTTGAAAGAAACAAAGAAGACATACTGCGCTACTTCATTAAAGGACAGACAAATGCCATAGCAGAAAACATCAACTCACGCATTAAACGTATCGTCTCGCCAAAAGACAACAGGGATATGGACTTCGCTTACTTCAAAATTAAAAAAATATTCGCACAGCCAGAAATAAAAACGGTGAATAATAAATGCGCCTGACAGAAGATGTCAGTATTCATAACTTACCCACAGCACCTCAAAATGCAAAAGTGCCGATGTCTGCCGCAAAGCAAACGCATTATAAATATTTCATGCAGATAATATCCTGATAATAAAGTGCATATTTTTACTATTTTTGCAAAAATCGACAGAACGCAATTTCACAACTCTCTGTATATATGTTAGATAATTTTATAGTGCGTTTGCCTAATTCTTTTGTTACCTTTGCAAAAACTTTGACATTATGAAACGAACAATTTTAGCTACCTTATGCCTACTTATGGCAGGCAGTACAAACGCACAGACAGCAACCAATAAAACATCATCAGATATGCAAGAAGTATATGAATTTGTAAAAAAATGCGGCACTTATTACTTGGCAACCGTAGAGGGCGACCAGCCCAGAGTTCGTCCATTCGGCACTATTAACATTTTCGATGGAAAACTGTACATCCAGACAGGGAAATCGAAAAACGTGTCAAAGCAAATGCAAGCCAACCCTAAGATAGAAATTTGCGCTTTCGACGAAAGTACAAACAGCTGGATACGCATACAGGCGTTAGCCGTAGAAGACAACCGCCGCGAAGCCAAACAAAGTATGCTCGACGCTTACCCCACTCTAAAAAGTATGTATTCTCCAGACGACGACAATACCCAAGTCCTCTACCTCAAAAACGTCACCGCAACCCTGTCGTCTTTCTCGAATACCCCAAAAGTAATTACATTCTAAAGCGGACTCCCCAATTCAGAATTTGTCACAAACGAAGTATCATTAAGGGAAAGCAGAAATTCCTTCAGACATTCTTTCTGATAAGGCGTTAGCTGTACACCCCCATCGCTTAGATGATGCATCAGCGGACTGATAGTGGGCGAAAAAACAACATGCTCACTATAATGATCTATCACCTCGTCAAGCGTCTGAAAACGTCCGTCATGCATGTACGGCGCAGTAAATCCCACATTGCGAAGCGTAGGGATACGATACGGAACACCATCGGCATCCAATCCATTATTCGCCATTAGATACGTAGAAAACAGCATATTTCCCTGCCCCCCGTGACAATGAAAACAATCCGCGCCCTCCTCAGTTGTAAAAAGAATATAACCCTGCATCTCCTTATCCGTCAATGTACCACGTCCTGTAACATATCGGTCAAAACGAGAATTGGACGAAACAAGTATGCGTACAAATTGAGCTATCGCCTTGCAAATGCGGTCAGCCGTAACCTGTTCAGAGCCAAAAACATTCTTAAACATCGGAGGATAAGTCGGAATAGATGAAATCGTCTTTACAATTTCATCAAGATTGCCCGCCATTTCGATACTATCGGTAAGTGTCGCACGCACAATTTCTTCAATACTTTTCACATTACCGTTCCACGTATATCCCTCATGGGTATAAACCAAATTTATAAGTGGCAACATACTCCTGTGAGTGAGCTTGCCCCTGATACCGGGCACTCTACCATTAACGTTATATCCCGCTTCAAAAGCATATTCCTGTTTATGACAAGAGTGACAACTCATCATACTGTCCGCTTCTGTGCGTCCCGAAAGCCTGCCATCATAAAAAAGGTATCTGCCAAGTAAAATGCCTTCCTCTGTAAGTGGATTGTCAGACGGTATATTCTGCAACGATGGAAAAAAAGCAGGATTAAACAACACATAAGGGGTAGGCTCATGCACTTCTTCGGGCTTGGTGTTGCACGAAGCGAGCAGCAATACGGAAAAAAGCAAAATTAAAATTCGTTTCATTTTTTTACAACACTAAAAATATACTTCACCCTATCTTTTAATACCTCTTGCGCTGTGCTGTTTTGCATTATAGCACCGCCCATTTGATTAAAATCCCAAGTAGGAGGAACGTTAAACCACTTATCCAAGGCCATATTTATCTGCAAATTCACTACTCCCATCTCTGTCATAAAAACCCTTTGAGGAAAAGAAAGACGAATACCGTCCTCAGCCTTAAAATGAAGTCCAAATGTGTTAAATACAGTATCGCTACTTTTATTTTTCCACCGTCCGTCTATCTTCATAAAATGGTAACCACCGCCGAGTTGTTCGGGCCAAAACATATTACTTTCGGGCGGGTCGGTAAAATATCCGCTAACACCTGAAGTAAGTCCGAAAAAAAACACCACACTGTCATAAACACCCGCAGGCATTTCCCTTAAAGATGTCCATGAAAGCGTTGATGGAACAGACAAATCTATATAATGAACACCATTGTCGTCCAACATCAACGTAGAGCCGCTTGCACTCACGAGCGAAATATCCGAAATAAAATACTGAATACTGCTTATATTTATAAAATTGCTCGAATGAATAGAATCAAACCTGTACGTTGTGTCATCAATATGAGCGTTGAGATTACCTGCTGTATAGGACTTTGTACTCCACGAAAGAGTAAAGTCGATTTTTACAGAGCCTTTCATATCGTGGTCTTTGCAGGAAACGAGAAAAATCGGAATGAGTAAGTATAAAAAAAATTTCAGCATAAATATATTACAAAGGTAAGTGTTTTTAGCATAAACTTTTTTTCTGCCAATTTGACACAAAATAGATATATGGTACTTCTTTTGAATGTTCTTTTGAATGTAAAGAAAAAAAATATAAGGGAGTATGAATTTTGAAGATTTAAAAAACAAAATTTTTGAGAAAGACACTACATCCGACAACACGGATATAGAGGGTGCGGAAAACGCAGAAAACGCACAGACAGCAACAGAAGAAGATGTCACGCTTGCAGAGGTAGAAGACAAATATATACGCCTTGTGGCAGAGTTTGACAATTTCCGCAAGCGTACATTAAAAGAAAGATTAGAACTTATTCAGACTGCTTCGGAAGAAACTATTACTGACATTCTTCCTGTCGTTGATGACTTGGAACGCGCTATCGGCTCAATGGATGAGCAAACGAAACAAGGTATCGAACTTATATATCAAAAACTTATTAAGATACTTTCGTCAAAAGGAGTCGTTGCGATTGATGTGACAGGTGAGCCGTTTAATGAAGATACGAGCGAAGCTGTTGCGCGAATACCGGCAGAGAAAGACAAAAGTGGGGTTGTGGTGGACGTGGTTGAAAAAGGTTATAGAATGTACGACAAAATAATTCGCTACGCAAAAGTAGTGGTTGGGGAATAAAATTATGGCAGAAAAAAGAGATTATTATGAAGTGCTTGGCGTGAGCAAGACAGCCAATGCTGACGAACTGAAAAAGGCATATCGCAAACTCGCTTTGCAGTATCACCCTGACCGCAATCCTGATGATAAGCAAGCCGAAGAAAAATTTAAGGAAGCGGCAGAGGCTTATGAAGTTTTAAGCGACACAAACAAACGTGCCCGCTACGACCAGTTTGGTCACGCAGGCATGGGTGGTGTTGATGGTGGTGGATATGGTGGCGGCTTTGAGGGATTTTCTGACCTTGGCGACATTTTCTCGCACTTTGCTGACCAATTTGCCGAATGGGGCATTGGTGGAAACTTTGGCGGAGCTTTTTCCAATAGAAGCAGACGCAGGAATATCGTGCAGCGTGGCACAGATTTACGTATCAATATGCAACTTACGCTTGAGGAAATTGCAAAAGGACTTGAGAAGAAAGTCAAAATCAAAAAGCAGGTCGCCTGCAATTTCTGTCATGGCACAGGCGAAGCAAACGGCAATGCCCACAAGCAATGCCCCACCTGTCACGGACGAGGACAGGTCATTCAACAAGTGCAAAGTTTTTTTGGTATGATGCAATCGGCAGCCATCTGTCCCACTTGTGGCGGTAGCGGCGAAGTTATCACCGAAAAATGTAAGGAATGTAGCGGACAGGGCGTTAAGACTGGCGAAGAAACAGTTTCCATAAGAATACCCGCAGGTGTGGCAGGCGGTATGGAACTCTCGCTACAAGGAAAAGGTAATGCCGCACGAGGCGGCATCGCAGGCGACCTGATAGTACGCATTAGCGAAACTCCACACGAATTATTCAAACGTGACGGACGTAACTTGCATTACGACCTGCACATAAGTTTTGCCGATACAGCACTTGGCACAAATGTCGAAGTGCCCACTCTCGACGGCAAAGCCCGCATAAAAATTGAGGCAGGAACTCCAGCCGGAAAACTCTTACGGTTAAGAGGTAAGGGAATACCAGACGTGCAAGGCTATAAGCCAAGAGGCGACATGATTGTCAATGTGAACGTATGGATACCAAAACATCTTTCAAAAGAGGAAAAAGAATGGCTTACAAAATCAAAAGAAATGGAAATGATGAAACCAAATCCCGATAAAAAAGATCCCGGATTTTTTGAACGAATGAGAGAATATTTTGGGACGATACTCTTGCTCTTATGCACCGTTTTCGCACTTACTCCGTGCAAAGCGACAATATCAGGTGGCACTTCCGATACTACGAACAGCGTGGCGGCGGCAAGCAACGTAACGACAACGGCAAGCAACGCGACAACGGCAAGCACCGTGCCCATCCAAAAAGACACCGCCACCGAAACGGAAAAAGACCCTACCATTATAGACCAAAGCACCGAAAAAGCAAAAGAAGCAATTCAAGACGTCAAAGAATACGGAAAAGAACAGTACCAGAATGTCAAGGAAACCACAAAAGAGGTGTTAGGCAAAACGAAAGAAGGATTAAAACAAGCTAAGGAAGAAGCCACAGGATGGTTTAAGACAAACGTCATGGCAAATATTACAGGTGATTTTTCTAACAAAATGCGTCAGGATAACGCCGAATTTGCTAAAAATCTCTACGATAAAATGTGGCAACCATATACCCTTACATCAGACCCATCCCCCGTTTTCAGTAATGTCAGAACGCTCGAAGCGATACTCAATACAGGCGAAATGCCCTGTATTGTAACAGAAAAACTTGACGATTTTGAAAACAAAAATCCTGCCGGATACACATCCGATGCCTCTAAGACACTCATCGATAAACTCTTGAAAAAAGAGCCTGTAACGATAACTCTTTACGGAACAAAGTTCAAATTCCTTTTTGACAAATCAATTACGCAAATGGGCTTAGGCAGCAAGACGGACGAAAAGTCGATTTCCCGTTTTTGGACACGTCTTTCGGATGCAGCATATCAAGTGTTGCTCTATCAGATTATAGATTACCGCAACAATTTTAATTTGCCCGATATTTCCCTCTACGAGCTTACAAATGCACTCGCAAAAGCACTGTACCCAAAAGATCAAACAGGTGCGACTCAAACTGTTTTTTCCTGTTTTATGCTCAACCAGTGCGGCTACGATTTACGCCTTGCCCGCAAGGGGGAAGACAAAGAGGCAGCCCTTGTCCTACTCTACCCTTTCTACGAAAAGGTATATGATTATCCGTATCTCACATTAAACGAAAAAAACTACTATCTACTCGAAGATCTGCCTGCAAGACAGAAAAAAATCACACTCTACTGCTACGATTTCAGTCACGCAGGTGCGACACTTCCTCTAACACTCCATTGGAACGCAGCCGACTGCAAACTGTCACACATCTATGAAAAATCAAGCGACAATCTCGTTTATGACGGACGGCTTCAAACACTATACAAGTCATATCCCAACAGCCAAATAAACGTATATGCGGAAAGCGGTCTTGGCGCATTGCTTGCAAAAACAATTAAAGCAAAACTCGGCGACACACAGACACTTGCTTCATTAAAAAGATTTGTAAGCAGACAATTTACCGAAATGGGAAAACGTCAGGCGAAAGTGGGGGACAAGTATCTTTTTCCCGAAGAAATGATTGCTGCCAAAGGCGGTGACGAACGCGACAGAATGATTATGCTCGGTCTGCTAATCCGCGAAATTCTGCACCTGCCGACAGTACTCGTCATCTATGACGGCTTCATCACTCTCGGCGTACAGTCTCCCGACCCCATCAACGGCGACTACGTAACGGTAGAAGCCCAAAAGTACGAACTCCTCTCCACCGTCCCGGCTTCCAAAAGAAAAGAAACCGCCAAAGTCATAAGATTTTAAACCGCCAAAATAAAATCACCGCCAAAATCACCGCAGGATAGGCACATTCATTAATACGCCTGAACGAGGACGTTCGTAGGGATGTGCATTTTGCTGTTGAGTTGGCGTATCATGGAAAGTGACAGTTTTCTTTTTCTGTTTAGAATTTCGCTCGCGCGGCTTTTTAAGCCGACAACGTTTGCCAAATCCTGCCGATTATATGCCATCTGTTCCATTCTGAATTTAATAGCCTCGACAGGGTCAGGCATATCAATAGGAAAATGTTCATTTTCGTATTGATCTACCAAAATACCCAATACTTCGAGTTCGTCGCCCTCAGGTGTTCCGAGTTTTGCATCAAAGATTACTTCTAAACGCGCGAGTGCGTCATTGTAGTCTTGTTCCGTTTTGATTGCTTTTAGTTTCATTATGTGTATCCTTTCTTTATATTCTGTTTGCATTGACTTTGTCATATTCTGCGTGTGTGCCGATAAATCTAATCCAAACCATTTGATAGTCGTAATTAATTTTTACTATCAGTCTGTAATCGTTTCCCTTGATATTAAACACAACTCTGTTGTCGTTTAGAATACTCGCACTCGGGTATTCTCGTTTTATCTGATTAGGCGTTAGCCACTGTGCACCATTCGCCTCTTGAAACCATGATTTTAGTTGTTGTTCACTGTTAGGATGAATACTCCAAAAATCGCGGAGTGTTTTTTTTGCAATTATTCTCATTTCTTTAATTGTTTACAAAGGTAATAAATATTTTTGATATTTTCCCAATATGGGAACACTTTTTACTTTTTTTTTATACGGCGGACAACAGTTACATCTTTTATTCGGCGGACAACGGCTACATCGGAGTAGCAATTGCAACAACACTGACACTAACGTTGGCTATTTTAAGCAGTTCCTTTGCACAGCGTTCTACTGTTGCTCCTGTTGTAACAACGTCATCCACCAAGAGGATATGTTTGTTTTCGAGCAGAGCGATATTTTCCGACAGTGAAAATCCGTCAAGCATATTTTCGTAACGCTCATAGCGGTTTTTTCTGGTTTGGCTGTCGCCACTTTCGGGTTTTATAAGTATGTTTTCTAATATGGGACGATTAAAATGTGCTAACAAGCCCTCTGCAATTACTTTTGCCTGATTGTACCCTCTTAACTTTTCCTTTCTTGTATTGACAGGCACAGGAACTATGCAATCGACTTTATCATATCTACCGCAGGCAGCGAGTATTTTTCCTGCCTTCTTGCCGAGAAACGCACCAATATGGCTGCCACCGCTATATTTCAATGTATGGAGCATTTTTTGCAGTATTCCACCTTGGGTGAAATAAAAAATAGCAGATGCTTCTTTTAACGGCACACGTCCAAAAAGTTCGTTAGACACAGGATTTAACCATTCTTTTTCAAAGCCCGTCAGCGGCAATTGCAAAAGACATTCAGCACAAAGACTGTCTTCCCCTCTACCTAAGATCTTATTACATCCTGTACAGCAATTTGGATATATCAAGTCAAAAAAATCAGAAATAATCATTTTCTAAGAGAAGACTTCATGTAAAACAGACAAAGAATGAACATTATCAACACCAAGATGAACGCGATAGTATGATAGAATTGCTTCGAGCAGTAACAACCTGTCCTCTATTTTGCGATAATGTAACAGATTGCTAAAAAGCATTGCTTTATGCCCTTCAAAAAAATTATTATGCAAAGGTCTATCCAAGCAAAAACATCCGTTCTGCAAATCAAAATACGGACTGCCTGAAATATTTTTTTGCGGATAAAATCCGAGATGAACAGTTAAATCTAACAAAAATAAAATATGAAAATCGGAATTACTGTCTGTGCTGTCAAACTCTTTAAATTTATCTTGCATAAAATCGAACAGAACAGTATTCTTCGCTTCACTGCCAAGACTCTGCGAAAGGACTTCTGCGAGGAACATTGCTACCGTACTTTTTTTTATATCTTGATGTAATGTTTTGTACGGATAGCAAATTCTCACATCTTTGATATATCGCAATGAGTTGTCGTTCGCTTTCATCACAAATTCAAGTTGCGTGAGTGGTAGAAAAAACGCTGTTTTCGCTCCTCTTGCGCTCTTTGTCCCAAGCCCTTTAACAATAAAGTGGCACATTCCTTCGCTGCGAGTGAATATATGCACTATACTTCCCGTATCTCCGTACTTGATACGGCGCAATACTATACCTTCTGTTAAAATTTGCATTATATCTTTAACTTTGCATTATGAGCAAAAACATTTTTTCTATTAAAAGCACACCTGCATGGCTTCAAATCATTTACTTCTTTCTTTTGTCTGCCGGATGTTTTATTATTTTTTCCGTTATATCATCAATAATACTCGTCGCAGTAGGACGTGATACCGATACACTGTGGACACCACTAACACTTTGGCTTACTCAATTCATCACTGCTGTCGGTCTATTTATTATTCCTGCACTTTGGTTTTGTTATGTAAGGGAAGAAAAGTTAAGTATTTTTTTTAATTTATCAAAACGTTTTAGTTATTCGTGGCTATGGTGGATATTATTATGGATAGTCACCATTCCACTACTAAGTTGGATAATAAAATGGAACGCTGACATATCTTTCCCTGCTTCATTTTCCGCGCTCGAAAATTGGCTGCGAACTATGGAAAAATCAGCCGAACAAGTTACAAATATACTTCTTTCACAAGTTTCATTCAAAGGAATTGTTCTAAATCTTCTCATTATTGCCATTCTTCCTGCTATTGCCGAAGAATTATTTTTCAGAGGTGTTATTTTACGTCTGCTTTCCGAATGGTGGGGTAAAAAATCTGCTACCAAAACCAACAACACTTTCCCCATTTCCCATATCGCCGTCTGGGTATCGGCAATAATTTTCAGCGCACTGCACTTCCAATTTTTCGGCTTTATTCCACGTATGCTACTCGGAGTACTTCTCGGATATGCTTACGTTTGCAGTGGATCATTACTTTTACCAATCCTTATTCATTTTACAAATAACGCTATTGCAACAGTGTTTTATTCAAGCAGCAATCCGATGTTTAACCAAAACATTGACACTCCTGTTCCCACTATTTGGGTTATAATAAGTATTGTTGCCACAGTAGCGGTAATAGTAGCAATTGTCAAAAACCGCCAAAATCATCCTTTTGACAACTCACAAAAATAATACATTTTAATATGTATAGTTAAGATTTTTTCGCACACCTGTAAGTTGGTAATAATATCCCCCACCCTGTGTATAGTGAGTACCACCTGTCACATTGTCTGGCGCAATATAAAGGCGATTTTGATTTGACGCACCTAAATTATTCTGTGATGTTCCAGGGTCAAAAAACGTATAGTAGTACTGCTTTTTAGCATTATCGTATTTTTTGCCGACAACGACAATAAAATGACTGTTTGCTCCCGGTGTATTCCCTGAACATTTATGTGTCCATTTTTTGACATAACAAACGCCGTTAGCAACATCAGATGAAACTACTTTTGGGTGATAAACAGTTATCATCATAGGTCTTTTATGTTCAAAAAGGGAAATATCAAGAAGACTGAGAGCGTTTGACAAGCCGTCGTAGTCAGTAGTTATATTGCTGCAAGTGTCGTTTAATACGGAAGCATCTATTGCCAGGATTTGGTCTGTGTATGAAGAATTTGGCGTAACTTTATTTTTTGAATTTTCCATCATTTTGATACAGGCACATCTGCAACAGGACTGCACATTTGTACAACAACCATTCGTTAAGAGTTGTTCATTCATCTGTGTATAAAAACTAATATCCCCACTTAAATCAACCTCTGTCGCCTGTGCTTCCGAAGCCCAAAATCCCCTTACGCTTTCCTTTGAATAAACTCCCTCTGCAAGATAGTCCCAATAGAAAACAAGGTCATCATCTTTTTTCTGTTGTCCACCATTTTGCTCCACCAAAAGCATATAATTAAGAATGTGTTTTATTGCCATTTTCGGTTCTTCGCTTGACATACATTGTAACATTGCAATTGGTTTTTCATTTTTGTAAAAAACGATAAAACCCGATTTCTTAGTATATCCTGCCTTGACAAAGGTATTGTTTTTTAACGAAGCATATCCCTGTAATTTAATATTTGAATATGCCAAAGACGGATTGTCCACAAGAGAATATAAAGCCAAATCGTATTTTTTTCCGTTCAGTGAGTACTGCTCTAAAATAATATCATTTGTCCTTTGAGAAATAACGTGATTGCTTCCCTCGCTAATATGTTTATATAATGAATAAATACTTTTTTCTTTCCCTGCCGTCTCATTTTTCTGAGGAATATTCCAACCGTCTATACCTACATTCTTCGTCTTGTATTGCTCGATATACGAAGAATAATTATTTTCTACGGTCTGTAAAATGCTCAAATATTTTTCTGCCTCGCTCTCTAAATTGTCAGGCACAAAACCATAAAGCAAATCGGTAATCCAAACTATATCACGCCACAAGAGCATTGCCTCTTCTGGATCATCCATTTCGGTTTGCCCTGCATAAGGATCGTGAATTATATCCCACTGAAATTTACACAGTGCCGTACTTTCGCTGTAGTCAAGCAAATTCTGCCCAAAAGGAATACCATATTCGTTATTATCGGACGTATGTTTTAGACCAAAGACTCCGTGTGCAAGTTCATGTGCAATCGTTTTATGAAGCATAGCACCACTCGCAGAAGCAGCAACTTTCATATCAATAAACCCAAACTGCTGCTTGTATGGCATATACCCTCCAACTCCACTGCTATTGTTTTTAAATTCAGAAAATAAAAATATGTAAAATGTTTTTTTATCGGTTGAAACTTTATTCTTATACGAGAAAATAACATCTTGCATTGACGAATGATAAATTTCTTCGGGTGCAATATTTTCAACCGAAATATTTTTATTGTAGTCGCGCATTGAATTGTCTATTGACACATCAAATTTTACAATTGACGGACGGTAAATATTATTAAGCATCTGCTTTACTGCGTCTGCATCTGTGTTTATTGTCCCTACAGGCAGAAGCACTACTTTATACGTCTGTTCATCATATACTACAAGATTTGCCTGTGCCTGTGTAATCATGGCAGTTGAAATTTTGTAACGGTGTTCTCCTGCTGACGGCGTTAGCGACAATTGAAACGTGCTGTCATTCCGAGTTAATTCTTTTATGTCTTTATTATTATCTTTCAAAGAACATTTATCGCTAACACTTCCTGATACGGTAATACTCTGTCCTTTCTTCGCAGAGTGCCACGCTACATTTTCGCAATATCCGTTATTTAAAAGTTGAGATGAACAGAAAGAATCAACAGCAACTGTCTGCCCAAGAAGTATGTCAGCATCTATCATTGACGCTTTTTCACCCATAAGAATACTTATTGCATTTACAAGATATGTGTTTATTGCTTCCAAATACGGCAACGACAAATTGTCAATAACGCTGTCTTTCATATAGAGTGAAAACGTTTCAAATGATGACGGCGATATTTTTGCATTGTCATAATGCCACTGATTATTTTCATTGCTGTAAAAGCCGGTATTCCACGTGATAACTGCCTTGCAGACTGTGCTGTTTTTACTTTTCGGAATAAGTGAAATATTAAAATGAAAATCACTTTCGGGATTTTGCGAAGACACTCCGTGATCTTTATGTGGAGTAAACAACATCGCATAAATTCCACCTTGTCCCATCCTTGCGCGAACAGTAGTACCACATCCTGTATATTTATAAAATAAATCCATCGTTTGACGTAATTTTTTATTACCCAAAATTCCCGCAAGAAAATTGTCCGATACATAATTTATTCGATAGGTAAAAACGCTTCTCAACAAATCGTCTGTGTCAAAAAGTTGATTTAAGTCAGGCACCACTTGTGCTCCTTTATTAGTGCTGTCCGATTGGCTTTTCGCTGATATGCTTCCGATACAAAGCAAAGCGATTACTGTGTAAATTATTTTCTGTTTCATATTTTTATAAATTGTTTTTAATAGGTCACATTAAACTCGCACATAAACATTTGTCCTAAATTCTAAATTCTACATTCTAAATTCTACATTCCAAATTCTACATTCCAATAATCACCCTTTCCATTCTTTTTTCCCCTCGACTGAAACGTTAAATCCCATGCCAAGAATAGTCATTGAGCCGTGCAACCAACCGCGTATGCAAGAATAATTACCCGAAGTGTATGTTGATGGACAATCTTCTTTGCCCTGCCAATCAATCATTTCCTGCTGTGTGCGCGATAAGTATGTCATCCCCCCGCCAAACGCTAATCCAATCACTGTGAAATGTCCCTCGCTTCCGAACATATCGTAGTCAGCACCAAATTCAAGTTCTGACTCTAACCAAAAATTCGCATCTCTTAATTTCAGCGGCTTCCAATAAACAACCGCGTCTGTGAGCATCTCAAAATAAGTTGTAGAAGTTACACGTACTCTACACCCTTTTGGTCCTATCCACGGGCTTTTAAACGACATGTCTATCAAGGAATGTACTCCTATGTCAAAATGACGATTATCTATTTCGGTCCACGCTTCAACTTTTGCAAAATCCATACAGAGAAGTTTTGCCGATAGCGGATTTTGGCGTGTGCCAACAGATATTGACCATTCGTCGGGAGTAATACGTGCGCGAAATTCACCGCCTGCGCATACAAGCGGAGATGTTTTCAAATCGACTCTTGCATTCGCGTAAAAAATATTGTCCACATTTGAATATCCAGCTTCTATTTTACCATGAACTAAACTTTTTTTGATGTTTCCATTTTCCATGACGTTTGAAATATCTGCATCGCCAAGCATAGTCATGCGAAACTTTTTTTCTTCGAGAATATCAAGTGAGAAGTCCACTCCAAAAACGGCGATTGCACCTTTGCCCGGCGTATCGAAAAACCACGCCGACATACCCGCTCCAAATTTTGTGTTATAATCGGGAATGTATGCTGCCGCCATATCATTGCTGCTACGGCTCATTCGGCAAAACAATCTTCCTGCCGCACCATCAAATGATAGCGGTACGGGGGACATTGGAATACCGAGTTTTCGACATCCTATTTCTACAAACCAATAGTTAAAATTGTCGCCAGCACCAGCAGTTCTTTCTTTTTTGCCATTTAAAAACGTAGCCCATACATTAAATTTTTTAGGCACTTTTACTTGCACATTAAGTCCTGCACGAAACACGTCCCCATAAACAGGATCATCCTTTACACGCTTTGCATATCCCTCTGCGTCCATAACAGGCGACTCAATTTTTATAAAAGTAGGGTCAAACTTTATTGCGTTTTTAAGGTCGCCGCCTTTAAGTTTTGTAAAATCAATTTTTACATTATTTGCAAGAGCGTCTGTAATACCACCAAGTCCTGACGCTTCAAGTTGCTTATTTATTTCGGCAAGCTGATCGCCCAAAAGTTCCTGCACCGCAAGTCCTACAAGCTCCGTGCTGACCTTGCCCAATACGCCCATCCAATCATACCCATCTATAATATCTTTGCCTGTTTTTTCAAGCATTTTTTTTAGATTACTCCACTTAAAAAGACTTACGAAATCGTTTCCTATTTGAGTGAAGTGCGCTTTTGCGTCATCGGCAAAACCTTTTATTGTGATACTTTTTACTTCTTTTGTTAAAAGTTTTTGAATTGTTTTAGATATTTGATCTTCCAGAAAATCTGCTATGCGAGCGTGGACAAGTGTATCTATAAAATTTGTAAAATACGGTATGATATTTGTTTCAATGGAACTGTCTATGGCTCGTTTCATTTCGAGCATAACTTCATCTATCGCTTCTTTCAAAATTATTTGCAATTTATCTTTTAGGGCAACAGGATTATCCGATAACTCTTGTGCCGCAAGTGCGCTTTTAAAGACGACATCACTTGCTTTGTCTATAAGCCCAATAAGTTTATTAAGCACGGTGTCCACCCCTTGCATAGTTTTGTCGTGCATTAGTTTTTTCAACTTGTCTGCCTGTTCTGCGAGCGGTTCTTCTACATAGCTTACAACTTTTGCGGCAATACCATTTGCAACAAATTTTACAAAAGTGCCGTCCTTAAACATCGTAATCCATTTGTTCACCTCTTCTACACTCGGATTTATCGCACCAAGTACATCAACATACTTATTTATTTTTTCTTCTACCGTATCGCCCAGAAGTGGGGCTACTATTTTGAGAACTTTTATTATATCATCCATTGTGAGGTTTGACACTTCCGTATTATTCCATGAAGAAGTATCACCTTTACCGCTATCAAAGCCATTCCAGTCAAACGAAAACCCATTTGCGTCATCGTCATTATTTTCAGTAAGTGAATTTATCGCTTCTGCCATACCCGAAAGAGCATTTGAATAGGTTGCTGCCTGCTGCTCTATCTGTTCCTGTCTAACTGCCCACTCATCATTGTTCATTTCATTTTCGGGAGAACCAAAACCATCGTCAGACATCGTAAAATTACCTTCGGTAGAGGTGAGTTTTTTCGTTTCAATATTCTGTTCATCCATCTCACAATTTTTCGGAAGCAGAGAATTTTCTTCGATACTGTATGCGTTAGTTATTGCAGGACCATTTTTGCCTGAAATATTTTCGTCAAAAACTATTGCACCCGTCACAGCAAATGCATATTTAGAACACATTCTGCCCGCACCAATCCCTTGAAAATTCACTCCGTAACCGTTTATATTTCCCTGCTGTTGCTGCGTCAATGAAGCAACTCCGCCTGAACTTCCAAATCCTATGTCAGTGTTTCCGTAAACAAAAAAACGAGGGATGTGAACGCAATGCAATCCTATATGTTCCCAATAAAGAGAAATATCAAGCGACAAATGAGTTTGTCCATCAAAAAAAGCCCTTTTAATATTGCCCTCTATTTTCTGCTCGTCAGAATTTTTATTTAAAACAAAAGTCAATCCCTCTAATTCCTCATCTAAAAATCCTGTCTGGAAACCGTCGTTAGAAAGAGGAATAGAATATGAAAAATTTCTTTCGGTGCTTATTATCGGAATTTTAATATGACCTTTCAGAACTGCTTTCTGGACGGAACTTTGCGATATATCCACACTAAAAATATCAAGTGGCGATGGGAACGTATTGAACTTTACAAGTGTGTCATTCGCGACGGAGTTTTCGTATAAAAGTCGCAAGCCATAATTATCAATATGTGCCCTGAAAAGAGAATTATCGCCGATAAAAATATTCTCGGTATTATCGCTCGTCAATACAACTTGATTAAAAACATCAAGTTCCTTTTTCATTACAATATCCAATTCCCTAAAATAAATTCCCCTTTCCGCAAGCCCTTCCTTTATGGTGGGACTTAGAGTATCACAAAAGTCAATCACAATTTCTTTTGGAACAATAAAAAAATTTATATTTTTTACAGGACGAATATTATCAGCATCTCTGGGCTTGACTATATTAAATTTTAATTGTTCCAACTCGGAAAAAGATATTTTATAGACGCTGTCATTTTGCAATACAACCGAAGAATGTCCTGTGATACTGCCGCTAAAATTCATTCTCCACACATTATTTTCAAATGAAATATAGGAATTATTATAAATATCAATTATAAGATTTTCGGGATTTCTAAGGACTACCTGCATATTTTCAGGCACAGGATTTGTTCCGATAATACGCAATTCATCGTAGTTTAGCCATATAGAATTTATTGTAACATTATCCCCATTATTTTTACATTCAAGCGGAAATTTCCACTCGAAATCACCTTTTATTCTTAGTGCTCGTGTAGTTATAAGTAAGCTGTCAGGCTTAAAAATTATTTTGTTATTGGAAGCGATATGTGGTGACAGCACTATCTGTTTCATCGCAGAAACATCTGTACGTATTTCCCCTTTTTCGAGATAGTAAAATCCTGCATTGGCAAGCGAAATATGTTCAAAGCGAATATCTGCCATTTGACCGTCTTCTGACACTTTTATTTTTCCTGTCCCCGACAAATCGCCTAAATCATCGTTGTCGAGGGATGTTACAATTATTCTATGGTCCCCTCCCGCAAGAAAACTTTCGAGTAGTGACGGTGAACGAAATGTGCGTACTTCGCTCTTTCCTGTTTCATGTTCACCCGTAAATGCTCTTACCATCCAAGCATAATTTACTCCACTTTTTAATGGTGTCGTCAGAGTATGTTCAACAGACGCTTTATTAAAATATGGTCCCAAAATTTGCGCAGGAATTTCGTCAAACATATATTCAGAAACTGCTTCGTCGTCTATGCTTGCCAAAAACAATCTATATGTTACCTGCTGCGCATTGTCTATTATGCTGCTACACGGTTTCCAACTAAATAGAGGCACATCTGTTTTGCGCATAATCGCACCGTTAGACGGATGATTAAGTATTATTTTTCCATCTGACGGATAACCGTAATAAAACCAGCCGACAGTGCTAAATCCGTCGTTTTTTATTAACTCTTTTTTGTCGGATGTCTTAGCCTGCACTCGCCATGCATAGCGTTTTCCGACTGTGAGAGGCAGTTCTGAAATTCCGTAACGAAAGGAAAAATCACTAATATCTTCCGATTTGAAAATAAGTATTCCACTACCAGAAATGGCTTGTTCGGGACGTGTTTCAAAAGATGGAATTTCGTATAAAAATAAGTTGTAGTATGGATTGAATTGTTGCAGTTCTGTCAACATTGGCTGATTCCACGAAAAAAATATTTCAGGAATTTCCGTCAATATTAATGATGAGATAGACGGAGTTCTGAGTATTGGTGGCTCAAATTGTTTTATTAATACCGTTTGTCTTGATACACCCGAAACTTCTTTTCCACTATTTCTTTCAAATATTTTTACCGAGAATGTATAAAAACCCTCTGGCAGGACTTTTCCTCGCAATAATTCTTCCTGAGTTATACCACTGCACGTCATATTTAAAGGATTAAAATATGGCGTTAGTTCTTCATCAGAGAGTGTGACTATCTCGTTCGGATAAATTATCACAGGCAAAGGCGGTATGAATGTCTGCGATGTAGTCATTTTGACACTGCTGCTTTCAATCGAAATTTTGAGATATACTTCGAGCGACGGCTCTTGCAAGTCATTAAAAATTAACGATAGATTTATGTACTCTGTTGGAGAACTTAAATAATCGGAAATAAACGGACTTGTCTTTTTTATGTAAAAACTTGATACCGTCACAGGATAACGTGTTTGCGCCACAACTGAAATCGAAATCAGTAGTGTACAGAATAATAAAATAAATTTTTTCATACGCTTGTAAATTGTTTTTAATAGGTCGTATGGAACTCGCCGATGTACTCGTTGTCTCGTTCCGTACGTTTGTAAATAGGTCGTATGGAACTCGCCGATATACTCGTTGTCTCGTTCCGTACTATTTTCGTTTTATTGATTTTATTGAATTGACTACATCTAAATTGAAATTGTAACCGTACGACAGAGTTGCTGTAAATTCACCTGTCTTCTTTTTGTCGCCGTCAGACACAATGTTTCTTGCCAAATACCCCATACTTAAACTAAAACGATGAGCTTTTTTGAGGACACATCCTGTCGTAAAGCGAAAATTATTTGATGTATTTTTCCCTGACATTCCCGCTGTATATCCAAAAGACGTTTGCAATGTTTTCCTGAAAAAACTTTTTGAAAGAGTTGCACCTATATTTGAAGTTAAATTTTTACTTCCACCGCTGTTCTGACTGCTGCCGATACTGCCATTAATGCTGCCGTTAAGCCCTATAGACGACACTCCCACACCATAAGAAACACTTACGTTAGAAATATTATTTGTCTGATTTGAAAGACCTGAAAATTCGTTATTGAGTGTCTGAACTCCCTGCATCATTGCCGACAAAGACAGCGAATGTCGCAAAGCCCTGTCTTTGGAAGCCCTGCCACCAAAACTATACGACACATTAAACGACAAATTATTATTTATCTGCGCATATTTTATAGAGTCATTTATTATCACTTGCACAGCTTCCGCCGAAGTATTATAATTGGAGTATGAAAAAGAAAGTCCAAGATTTTTTACAATTTCGGAAGCTGCTATATTTATATTACCAATTATATTTTTATCGGTAGAAGAAAGTTGTTTCTTAACATTATTGCGCTGAAAGCCGAAAGATCCCGATACATTTATTTTATTTTGCCAAAATGCAGAAGCTGCATTAAGAGTAATATCTGCAACATCGTTTGTCATATAGAGCGCACCCATAGTTTGATAGTTCGGGTCAATATATCTTGCCGACACCCCGACAGAAAACCATTTTGTTTTAACATCAGTCGTCAAGTCTATCGCGTGAGAAAATATTCTTGACATATTTTTTTCAAACATCCCTTTTGACAGGTTGCTGTTTAGAGAGAATGAACTAAATCCGTAGGAAGCCGAAATCAGAAACATTTCCCCTATTTTCTGTTTTGTATTTAGACCGACAACTATATTATCTTTCGGCACAACGATAATGTTGCTGTCCAAACGAAGTGATTTCTTCCTGTCTGCTGCCGCGAAAACAATAACATCCACATTGTTTTCCTGCGTGCCGAGATTTACCATTGCTCCACCGCCATAGCGAGAATATGCGGGCGTTACAACAACAGGCGAAGAAGTATCCCCTGCGAGAATTTTCTTGTTGAGCAGTCCGTAAAACGCCTTGCCTCTCACATAAGATTTTTCGGGCATTAGTTCAATTCCGCCACCTGTAAAATTCGTGCCGCTGTAGGTATATTGCGAAAAATCCATTGCCCTCACTCCCATGTGTAAGGTGATCCACTTATATCTCGGACTTATTCCTGCAATATTAAATGCAGGAGCATTAAACGTTTTATTTTTTGAGGACAGATACATCGAGAACGGAATATCAAGAACGCCCTTTATATTGAAATTTATGTTTGCAGAAATTTGGTAGCCAAACGGATCTCGTCTGCCTTCCATATTAAAACCGCTGTAAGCACTACCACTCGTTTGGAAACCTCCTGTAATTGTGAGCCACGGTGCTTTTATAAGTTGCTCCACATCTTGAGCATTCAGAATTTGTACTGCAAAGATTGCAAGTAACGCCGTAAATAATTTTGTCATCTTCATATATCTATATTTTTTTGTTGGGCGACAAAAATAATAGCTATATTTCTGAACAAAAAATTTTTTTCGTTAAATAATCTTAAACGTTAAGAAACTTTATGATTTGTCTTAAAATTTTCATAAAATAGCATACACTTATTGTTAATAACACTGTTTGTCATTTTGGAGCACATCATATTCGTTTAGTTTCCAATATTCGTTTTCCGGCAATAATAGGATAAAAACTATTATCTTTGCGACTTATGCATAAATTGTTTATAGTTTGTATATCTGTAATTGGGATGTTTGCGCAAACGCAAGACAGAACACTTGCGCAAACGCAAGACAGAGTACTTGCGCAAGTGCAAGCACAGGAAACGACACTGTCCGACATTTTTTATAAGGAGATAAAACAGCAAAGTGGAAAAATAAAAACTATAGAGTGTTCTTTCAGTCAAACGAAACAGCTCCCCTACCTCAAAGCCCCCGCGCAGACAATCGGAAAATTTTACTGTCAAAATAATAATATTGCCATCGAATACGACAAGCCGAAAGGCGACTGCGTAATAATGACGGAACAACAGTGCAAAACGATTGTAAACGGAAAGACAAATATCATCAACATAAATTCTCATCCCGCGTTAAAACAGCTGCACAGCATAATTCTCTATTCCATTTCGGGAGATATTGAGTCGATGAAAAAAATGTTTGACATTCAAATTTCATTAAGCGAAAAAGAATATCATCTTACACTTATACCGAAACAAAAATCAATACGTGAAAAAGCAGGGACAATAACACTTTGGTTTGATAAAAAAGATTTCTCACTTTCATTTTTAAAAACCGAAAAATCTTCTGACGACTACGTTCTCTACAAATTCTTTGACAAAAAATTCAACACTTCTATTAACGAAGAACACTTTAATCTATAATTATTTGTGAACGATTTTTATAATATAACAGGAGAAAGGCTTACAGGCGAAAACGTTCATGAGTTCGAGATAACAATCAATCCGAACCACAACGTTTTCAAAGGACATTTCCCCAACCAGCCCATTGTGCCGGGAGTATTTTCAATCAATATAATAAAACAACTGTTTGAGAGAATTTCAGGGAAGCCTCTGCGCTATTATGCAATCAAACAATGCAAATTTTTGCAACCGATTATTCCACAAGACGGAAAAACTATGCGAGTGGAAATAAAAGTGCAAGGGGCACAGACAATCTATGCAACAATATTTGAAAACGAAAAACCTGTTGTAAAACTTAGAGCAGAAATTCTAAATGTTGCCCTCATTATCCCAACATATAACAATGGAAAAACAATCGCTCAAATTATAGAAGATGCAAGACCATATATTGATAATATTATAGTCGTCAATGACGGCTCAACAGATAAGACGAGTGAAATTTTACAAGACACAAAAAACATCGTTTTGTTGCAACATTCCACCAATAAGGGCAAAGGTGTTGCATTAAGAACTGCTTTCAGATACGCTATACAGAACGGTTTTTCGCACGCTATAACAATAGATGCAGATGGTCAGCATAAGGCAGCTGATATTCCAAAATTTTTAGACGAACTTGCAACTGACAACAATACCCTGTTAATCGGTGCGCGTAATTTACACGCCGAGAATATGCCAGGCAAAAACACATTTGCAAATAAGTTTTCAAACTTTTGGATATGGGCAGAAACAGGAGTTCGTATGCAGGACACGCAATCAGGATTTCGCCTTTATCCCTTAAAGCCATTGCAGAAAATGCGATTTATAACACGCCACTACGACTTTGAAGTAGAAGCAATGGTACGTCTTTCATGGAAAGGTATTGCATTAAAAAATATTCCAATAGAAATTATTTATCCACCGAAAGGGGAGCGCGTTTCGCACTTTAAGCCGATAAAAGATTTTGCCCGAATTAGTTTGCTTAACACCTTTCTTGTACTGTACGCTATTCTTATTGCCCATCCTGCACGTTTCTTCAAGCAGTTTTCATGGAAAAATTTTACCAACATTTCCGACTCAAACATAAAAATAACGCTCTCTATCGGCACAGGAATTGCATTTGGGATTTTGCCCTTTTGGGGTTATCAAATGATTTTGGCAGGCGTCACTGCTGTTGTTTTCAAACTTAATAAACTTATTACTATTGCGGCATCAAACATAAGTATTCCACCGATGATACCCATTATACTCTATCTAAGTTATGTTTTTGGCGGACTTATTCTTGGACTTCCGATAACAATTTCTCTCTCGCATATTTCGTTCGCAACTATTGGTGAAGCGTTATTGCAATATATTGTGGGCAGTTTTATTTTGGCAGGAACAGCGGGATTTGTTTTCGGATTGGCTTGTTACATCACACTTGCAATTTTTAGAAAGAAGCGATAATACAAAATGAGCAACTTTTTTATAAGCATATATAACTTTTTTGAGAAGCACCGTATATTGATGTATGGATTGCTAACAGTGCTTGTAATAGCTACAGGTTTCTTCACCTTTAAAGTTGATTTTCGTCAAGATATAACTTCTATTTTTCCGCAGGAAACGGATGCTGAAAAACATTTTTCTGCGTTTAAGCATCTGAAGGCGAAAGACAAAATCGTTGTTATTTTTTCCGACACATCTTCACCCGATAACCTCGTAGAAGCAAGTAACAAATTTATCTCTTTACTGCAACAGGACATCATCGCCACATCGCTGATTGAAAATATTGAGGGCGAAATATCCGAAACGCAATATTTGGAAGTTATAGATTTTGTCTATAAAAATCTTCCTGTATTCTTAACAGACGACTCATATAGCAGATTGGACAGCATTGTCAATTATGAATTAGACAACATTATAAAAAAGGATTACGAATATCTTATCTCCCCGATAGGAGAGGCAATGCAAAATGTGATTTTGCGCGACCCTCTCGGAATTGGAAGTAACGCGCTGTCCAATCTCAAAAAACTTTCAACTCAAGAAAACTATACAATTTACGATGGACATATTTTTTCCAATGATCTAAAACATACACTTGTATTTATTTCCCCAAGCCCGAATACAAAAGAAAATAACGAAAGCGAAAAACTTACGGAAAGTATAGAAAAACATATTGCACAAGTAGAAAACAGCAACGTTCAAATAAATGTTTTCGGCAGTGCAATTATGTCGGCATACAATTCAAAACAAATAAAGGAAGACAGCATTATTACGCTTGCAATAGCGATTATTGTGATTGCACTTTTTGTTTTCTTCGTATTTAGAAAGAAACGCATACTGCCGTTAATGTTTGTGCCTGCTATTTTTGGTGCATTATTTGCACTTGCACTTATTTATCTTATTCAAGGGACAATTTCATCAATCGCTGTGGGTGCAGGTGTTGTCGTTATGGGCATTGCATTAAGTTATTCCATTCACGTCATCACACACAGTTTTTATGTTAAGGATATAAAAACTCTTATCAAAGACCTTTCTTCGCCTCTTACGATTGGCTCTATCACTACTGTCGGTGCTTTTGTGGGGCTTATGTTTACCCATTCTCCACTTTTAAAAGATTTTGGTCTTTATGCTTCGTTGAATTTAATTGGGACTACATTTTTCTGTTTGATTTTTTTGCCACATTTTATAAAATTTGAGAACAGCAACAAGTCAGCATTACTGAAAAAAATCGAACGGTGGAATATTTTTGCGATAGATAAAAATAAATGGATCGTTGCAGCAGTTATTATTGTCACAATTGTTTCTCTTTTCTTTTATAACAAAGTACAGCTAAACTCGGATATGCTACGGTTGAACTATGTTCACAAAAAGACAGCAAAGGCAGAACAGTTGCTTGATAAAATCTCCGACAGCTCACAACGCAGAATTATTTTTGTCTGCTCAAATTCAAACACAGACACTGCTCTCTTGTCTTATGAAGATATGAGCGAAAAACTTTATTCGCTTAAAGAAAAAGGGGAAATTAATAATTATTCTTCCGCAAGCGATTTTTTCATTCCTTTTTCAATTCAACAGGAACGTATAAAAAGGTGGAATGATTTTTGGAATGATGCTGACAACAAGAACGGTGGCACGAATAGCGAAAAGAAAACAAGAGTTCTGAATGGGATAAAAAACAGTGCCTTGAAAGCGGGATTTTCTGCCAATGCCTTTGACGCATTTGAGGAAGTGTTGTCGGTTAATTACACTCCTTTTACGATAGACCGCCTGCAACAAATATCATTATGGCGAAATTTTTGTGAGAACAACAACGGTCAAAATGTTTTCCTTGCGCATGTTTCGATACCACAGGAAAATAAAAACGAAGTTTATGCCGTTTTTGAAAATGCACATGACGTATCAATTATAGACAGATCTTTCTTTGCAGAACAGCTGACAAGAACAGTAACAGATGATTTTAATTTAGTGCTTTATATCTCATCCATTCTTATTTTTCTCGTCCTTTTAATTTCCTACGGTCGCATAGAACTAACCCTAATGGCGTTTATTCCGATGGCGATAAGTTGGATATTTATCCTTGGACTTATGGCAATATTCGGCTTGGAATTTAACGTTATCAACATCATTCTTTCAGCATTTATCTTCGGTATAGGCGATGATTTCAGTATTTTCATGTTAGATGGACTACTCAAAAAATATAAAGACGGAACTGATTTACTTAAAGAACATAAGACTGCTATTTTCTTTTCAGGATTTACTATTCTTGTCGGAACAGGAGTACTTGTTTTCGCTCGTCATCCAGCGATGTACTCGCTCGCGCTTATTTCTGTTCTGGGCATTCTGTCGGTGATACTTGTTTCGTTTACGATACAACCTGTCCTGTTTAGACTTCTTATCAGTGGACCGACACGCAAAGGTGGATACCCATATACTTTTATGGGAATTATAAATTCCATATACGCATTTACTGTTTTCACGTCAGGTTGCCTGACAGTACAGGCACTCATGATGGCACTGCTTCCATTTCCGTTCAAAAGGAAAAAGAGATTGATACAATGGTCTGCACATATTTTTCTAAAAACATTTCTATTTCTCATGCCCTCTGTGCGCTACAAACGATTTAATCTTAGTGGCGAAAATTTCAAAAAGCCAGCGGTCATTGTAGCAAATCATTCTTCGTTCATCGATATTATTATGATGATGGGACTTACACCAAAAACGATAATGGTAACAAATCATTGGGTCTATCACAATCCCATTTTTGGAGCAATAGTCCGTTATCTCGACTTTCAAACAATAGAAGATGGATATGAAAATATGCTTGACACTTTTCGTAAAAAAGTTGAGGAGGGATATTCCATCACTGTTTTTCCCGAAGGAACGCGAACTAAAGACGGCGAAATTACAAGGTTTCATAAGGGGGCATTTTATCTTGCGGACAAACTTAATCTTGATATAATTCCTGTTGTGCTTTATGGCAATGGAATGGTGTCTTCTAAAACGCAACCGTTTTTTATTAAACGTGGAATTGTGTCGTACAGAATTTTGGAGCGTATTCCGCCGACTGCCGTCCCCGATAGAAGTTCTTACGCTCTCCCCGATAGAAGCCCCTACGCCCTCCCCGATAGAAGTTCTTACGCTCTCCGCACAAAGGAAGTTACAGCACTTTTTCGCAAAATGTATGCCCAGACGAAACAACAGTTCAACAATTTTGGCAACCCATATTTCTTCAATACTCTCATAAAAAATTATGTTTACAAAGGACCTGTTTTGGAATGGTATATGCGTATAAAAATTCGTATGGAAGAAACGTATAATTTCTTTGACGGGCAAATCCCCAAAGAAGCAACGGTTGTGGATGTGGGCTGTGGCTATGGTCCTCTTTCGTACGCTCTAATGCTATATTCAAACAAAAGAAAAATTACAGGTATTGATTATGATAAAGAAAAAATTGCCGTTGCTCAAAACTGCTTCTTGAAAAATGATAAAATACAGTTTATCGCTGCCGATATTGTAGAGTACGAGATGCCTGATGCGGATGTATTTGTAATTAATGATGTGCTTCACTATTTATCTTACGCCAATCAGGAAAAAGTACTGCATAATATGCTTAAACATCTACGTCCTGAAGGATTTCTTATAATACGCGACAGCGATGCAGACGAACAGGAACGACATAAAAAAACAGTCTTTACGGAAGTTATGTCCACACATTTTTTCAAATTTAATAAAACAGTAAATTCGCTTTGTTTTTTTTCATCTTCGCAGTTAGAAAAAACAATTTCAAAAGCAGGCTATAGAATAGTACAAAAAAAATATGATAAACATAGTTCAAATGTGATATGGAAAATTTCGATGTAGTTATAATTGGTAGCGGGCTTGGCGGACTCGAATGTGGAGTTATGTTGAGCAAAGAGGGATACAAAGTTTGTGTTCTCGAAAAACATCATATTGCGGGCGGTTGTCTTCAATCTTTCAAACGCAAAGGAATTTCATTAGACACAGGTATCCACTACGTAGGAAGCCTGTCGGATGGTCAAGTATTTAATCAGTACCTAAAATATTTCGGCGTACTTGATAAGCTACGTATCAAAAAAATGGATGAAAATGCTTTTGATGTAATTTACTTTGAAGACAGGCAATACAACTACTCAATGGGTATAGAGAATTTTGAAAACTCATTGTTAGAAAAATTTCCAAACGAAAAAGATGGGCTGAACAAATACTGCAAGTCATTACAGGATATTTATTCATCTATTTCGGTGGAAAATCTTAAAAATGGACTTCTTTCTTCGGGAAGTTTAAATACGTTTTCGCTCTCTGCGTATGAAACGATTGCAAATACAGTTAAAGACAGAACTTTGCAAAACGTTCTCGTTGGGACACTCGGTCTTTATGCAGGCGATAAGCACACGACAAACTTTTATAACCATGCGATGATACACTATTCCAACATAGATGGTGCTTATCGTTTTGTGAATAGTACACAACAGTGGGCAGACATTCTTGTGGAACAAATTCGTTCTAACGGTGGCGAAGTACTCACCCGAAAGGAAGTTACAAGTATAGAAGTTAAAGATAATATCGTAGAAAGTATTATGCTTAAAACAGGGGAAAAGATTTTTGCGAAATATGTTATTTCCTCCATTCATCCTGCAAACACTTTCGACCTTGTGGAAAAAAATCCACTTATAAAAAAAGCATATCTCACACGGTTACACTCACTGCAAAATTCGTGCGGAATGTTTACCGTTTATCTAATTTACAAAAAGGAAAATTTTCCATACATAAATCAAAATCACTATATCTATACAACTAATGATATTTGGGATAATTTTAAGCAAACGTGTAATGGTAAAGTTGCCTCTGTATTAGTTGTTATGCAAGCGACAGAAAATTCCGATTACAATGTTGTAACGCTTCTTTTCCCTGTATCACTTGCGCAGTTAGGTCCATGGATAAATACTGTCAGCGGAAATCGTGGAAGCAGTTATGAAGAATTTAAGGAAGAAAAAAAGAATGAGGCTATAGCTATTGCGAAGCAGTATCTTCCGAAACTTTCGGAAAATATAGAATTTTACTACACAGCTTCTCCTCTTACATACCGCGATTATACAGGTACTCCAGACGGCTCTGCGTACGGCATTGTAAAAGATTATCATTCACCGTTTACAACACTTATGCCTGTGAAAACACGCCTTGCAAATCTTCTTCTTACTGGACAGAACGTGAATGTTCACGGTGCACTTGGCGTAACATTAACGGCAGCACACACTTGCGCTGAACTTCTTGGAAAAGAATTTCTTGCAAAAAAAATATGGAGCGCGTAATTTAATTGTCAATTGTTAATTGTTAATTGTTAATTGTCAATTGTTAATTGTGAGTTGTTAATTGTTTTTATCGCTTTGCTAATTGAAAACTAATAATTATAAACACTATGGATTTTTTAAAATACACTGCTATTGTTTTTCTATTAATCCTCGCCGTCATTGTTGTTTTAACGACAATATGGTTAAGTCTTGCGTACAAATCTGCGATTACTCCACCTGAAAATTTTCTTCAAACGAGTGATAAAGATTTTGAAGTGGTTTTACATCGCGACAGTATGGATGAATACCTTTCGTGTGACAAAAGTATGCTTCGCAAAAACAGTTACGGTCTTTGGGAACTGTATGCGGAAGGAGATGCAAAAGAGCGCGGAACTGCTATGGGAAAACTATACGAAAACTTACTCTATTATCAGGAGCAGGCATTTGTGAACGAGATAAAAAAAATTATTCCATCAAAAAAATATTTATCATTTTTACGCATCCCCGTTTTTATACTTAACAGAAATGCGACCAACCATATAACGAACGAATATTTGGAAGAAATTTATGGTATTTCTCTTTCGTGCAGCAATGACTTTAACTGGATTGCTCCTCCATATTTAAGACAGGTAAATTACCACGCAGCGCACGACTTGGGACATCTGTTGCAAAAGTATCATTTTGTCGGATGTACTGCTTTTGGGTTATGGGATAACAATTCTGTCGATGGAAAAATGATTGTCGGACGAAATTTTGATTTTTATGTCGGCGAAGCATTTGCACGCAATAAAGTTGTAGCATTTTATGCACCCGACAGTGGCTACCGCTTTGCCTCTATAACGTGGGCAGGAATGATAGGTGTTCTTTCGGGCATGAATGAAAAAGGACTTTGCGTAACGTTAAATGCTGCAGACGGAAATATAAAAATTAAAACGGCAACACCTGTGTCTATCGTTGCTCGCGAAATACTTCAATACGCTTCCAACATTGAGGAAGCGGTTGCTATTGCACAAAAGAGAAAAACATTTGTTTCAGAAAATTTCGTTATTAGTTCTGCCATTGACCATAAGACAATCGTTATGGAAAAAAGTCCGAACAGTACTACGGTATATGATGACAAACTCTCGCGCATACTTGTCACAAATCATTTTCATAACGACAAAGAAGTTTTGTCTGACAGTAAATATAGATACAAAATATTACAGCAGTTACTTGATAAAAAGGATTCGTTTGATATTGCAGATGTCGTGTCGGTGTTACGCAATCGCTATGGATTGAATGGAAAGGATATAGGAGTTTGCAATGAATATGCAATTAATCAGTCTATATGTCATCATTCCATAATTTTCAAGCCCGAAGAATTGCTTATGTGGGTGTCCACCTCGCCTTACCAAAGTGGCAAATATATTTGCTACGACCTTAAAAAAATATTTGATAAACCCGATTTTTCGCGCGATATAGACATCACAGAATGGGCTATTAATGCTGACGAAGAATTTATGCTTGTGGACTATCCAAACGTTCTAAACTACCGCGAAATATCACACTCAATACAAGACGCTATTCGCAAAAAAGAAAAAGTAGCAGAGGATGTTTTAGACAAATTTATTTCATCCAATCCAAATTATTACGGCACGTACCAACTTCTTGGGGACTACTACAAATCGCAGAAAGCTCCCCAAAAAGCCTCAATGTATCACTCGCTCGCCAAAGAGCGACTACCGCGCTGATTTTATTTACAGAAAATTGTAGCTACGCGTGGATAAGTCTTAGCAGTATCTGTACGGCGTTGGTGGCAGCACCCTTGCGGATGTTGTCGGAAACTATCCAGAGGTTAAGACCATTTTCAACGGAGTTATCACGCCTTATTCTACCAACAAAAACTTCATTGCTGCCCTCACTGTAAAGGGGCATTGGATAGCGAAACTTTGACACATCAGAAGATTTATTCTCGCCATATACAACGTCACCACCAACAGGATTATCGACAACAACAACGCCATTCATCCGAGAAAGATCATTTCGCACTTGCGGGATGTCAAACGGTTTTTCGGTTTCTACATTGACACTCTCGCTATGTCCGCCACTTGCGGGAACACGCGTTACCGTTGCCGTAATGCGGATATTCCTGTTGCCGAAAATTTTTCTTGTTTCGTTGATAAGTTTTTCCTCTTCACTCGTATAGCCCTCATCAAGCGAGTCATCGCCAACCGCGAGTGAATGAGCACCCAAAAAGTCGCCACCCTGAGGAATAATATTGCGATGAATTGGGTATGGATAGAATGGAGCAGTGGCAAGTCCTGAACCAAATCCTGAACCAAGCCCTGAGCCAAGCCCTGAACCGTCAAGCATTTCTTCTTCTCTCAAATGTGCAAGTCCCCTTACGCCACTGCCACTAACAGACTGATATGTGGAAATCACAAGACGTTTGATACCATAGTTTTTGTATATCGGTGCAAGTGCCATAACCATTTGAATAGTTGAACAGTTTGGATTTGCAATTATTTTTGTTTCTGACGTAACATCACTCATGTTTATTTCAGGCACGACAAGAGGAATGTTTTTGTCCATACGCCAACACGAAGAATTGTCTATCACAGTACAACCAACTTGGGCAAATAGAGGAGCGTATTTTTTTGATGTGCCCGCGCCTGCCGAAAACAAAGCATAATCAGGCATTGCTGCGATAGCATCATCGACAGATACGACTGATATTTCTTTTCCGTCAAATAAAACTTTTTTGCCCACCGATTTTTCCGAAGCGGCGGGGATAAGGGTTACACCGGTAACACCGAATTCTTCTAAAACTTTCATCATCACAGAGCCGACAAGACCAGTCGCTCCAACTACTGCTATTTTTTTCATGTTTTATACTTTTAGGGCGCAAAAGTAGTTAATTTTTGTTAAAAATACGCAACAATGTTGTAAAAAATGGAATTTGTTCGTTATTATAAATGTCCCAAACAAATTTTGGACACAAAAGACTTTTATAATTTGCAAATTAATAAAAACATGAAGAAAAAAATCTTACTCACAGTTATCCTGCTATCCACATTAACGCTCAAAGCGCAATGGATAGACAATTTCACACAAGGTCTGAACAATTGGACAGGCACAAAAGAATGGTTCTGTCCTACCGACTCTCTCCTTCGTTCCTGCGGGGAAGAACAGTCTTCTACCCTGTTCCTTTTGCGACAGATAGACATTAACGCCATCCATCAATGGGAATTTGCAGTATCACTTTTATTCAATCCGTCAAGTACGAATTATTTGAAAATGTATCTTATCGCCTCTGATACGAGCGAAAATTTTCCGTCAAAAGATGCTTTATATGTTCGGCTTGGCGAGACCGGCGGAAAAAATCATTTACAACTTTATCGCACCAAAGACAGTAAAGACAGCTTGATTGCAAGCGGAAAGACTGTTTACAGTTCCTCTAACGGCAGTTCTTTTAAACTTCGCGTTACGCACTTTGACGGATATTTAAGGATGTACAGTGCTGCATGGGGAAAATATGACTGGAAAGAAGAAATTGACAGTGTCTATATGGATGACATAACAAACGAAACAAACGAAACAGACGAAACAAACGAAACAGACGAAACAAACGAAACAAACGAAACAGACGAAACAAACGAAACAGACGAAACAAACGAAACAAACGAAACAGTCAATAATTACTGCGGTCTTTACCTTAAATACGCCACAGCCACAAGGCATGACAAATATACTTTCGATTACGTGTCGTACGGAGTAAGTATTCCCGACCCTGAACCAGTTATAGAAATACTACCGCCACTCCCCGACACTAATAGCGTAAAGTTTAGCGAAATTCTTTTTGATGTTCCGTCTGGCGAGAGCAAATTTATTGAGATTTACAATTTTAGTGATAGTGTGATAATGCTCCGCGACCTGTCTTTTGCGATAGAAAACAAAAACGATTATAAGCTATACCCTTTATCAAACAACGATTACGATATGCTTGAACCGCATGTCTATGCCGCTTTTGCACCAAATACTTTATCCTCACAATACACTCTTTGCACGGAAAATATTTTTCAGCCACCAACTTTTCCAACTCTTAATGCGAGCGAGGGGACTATATTTTTATGTCGTACCATAGACACCGTCATACTCGAAACACTTTATTACAACAAAAATTTTCATCATATTCTACTTCCACAGACAAAAGGAGTGTCACTCGAAAGAATAAGTTTTGAAGTACCGGCTACAATAGCAGAAAATTGGCATTCTGCGTCATCAGTATGCGGATATGCAACTCCTGGGTGCAGAAATTCACAGGAAAATAATAACAAAGAAACGGAAGCTGTATTTTCCGTGCAGCCCGAATTTATAACTCCAAATAATGACGGTATTAATGATTACACCGAAATTTCGTGGAATTTGCCTCTTAACGGATATGTAGCCACAATAAAAATTTTTGACGAGTACGGCAGGGATGTCATAACGTTAAAAAAAGCAGAAATAATTGCTCCCAACGATAAGCTAATATATCACGGAAAAGACAGTAATGGCAATACTTTGCGAACAGGCATCCATATTCTTTTTATCGAACTTATTCACCCCGAAACAGGCAAGAAAAAACGATTTAGGCAGGCTCTTGTCGTCAAATAAATTTAGGCAGGCTCTTGTCGTCAAATAAATTTTCTCCATATAGTAAATTTTTCGGAATTTATTATAGCTGTAAAGAATCAAAAAAATTTATATATTTGGCATTAATTTTAAATAATTATGAATTATGGAAAGTTCTTTTCTTGAATCATTTCGTTCTTCAATTGTTAGCAATTGGGATAACCCAGCCCTAACAGATTACAAAAGCACAACATTCACCTACAAAGACATTGGGCGCAAAATCGCCAAGTTGCACATTCTTTTGGAACAATGCGGTGTAAAAAAGGGCGACAAAGTTGCCTTGATAGGCAAAAATTCGTCTAATTGGGCTGTCGTTTATATTGCAACATTAAGTTATGGCGCAGTATTAGTGCCTATTCTTCATGAATTTAAGCCCGATGGAATTCATCACATTGTAAACCATTCTGAGGCAAAAATTCTTTTTATCGGAGAAGCAGTCTGGGAAAATGTTGATCCAGCTCAAATGCTTCACCTTAGCGCGATATTTTCGCTGCGAGACCTCAGCTTGCTCTACAGCAGAGATCCGAACGCAAAATATGCACGAGAGCATTTGAACAAACTTTTTGGCGAAAAATATCCTAACGTTTTCGGCAAAGAAAGTCTTGTCTTCCACAAGGAAAATCCAGACGATTTAGCCCTCATATCATACACTTCCGGGACAACGAGCCAGTCTAAAGGCGTAATGCTACCCTATCGCTCGCTGTATTCAAACCTTATGTTTGCAGATGGTGTTATAGATATGAAAGCTGGTGATAATATCGTTGTGATGCTACCTATGGCTCACATGTACGGAATGGCTTTTGAATTTATATATGAATTTTGCGCTGGGGCGCATTTGCATTTTCTCACCAAAACGCCGTCCCCAAAAGTGATCTTTGATGCTTTTGCAGAAATAAAACCAGACCTTATCGTTTCCGTGCCTCTCGTTATTGAAAAAATCTTTCGCAAGCAAATTCAGCCCATCATAGACAAAACGATGATTAAAACAATACTGTCTATCCCTGTTTTAGACAGCGTTGTTACAGATAAAATTCAAAAACAGCTTTCCGATGCTTTTGGAGGCAGATTTTTTGAGGTCATCATTGGGGGAGCTGCTTTTAACCGCGAAGCAGACCTTTTCTTTAACCGTATTAACTTCCGCTACACCGTAGGCTACGGCATGACCGAATGTGGTCCTATCATCACTTATGCCGACTGGAAAGAATTTAAACCATTCTCGTGTGGAAAAATTACTCCAAGGATGGAAATTCGCATTGACTCGGAAGACCCTCTGAAAATAGCTGGCGAAATCCTTGTTCGCGGGGATAACGTTATGCTTGGGTATTACAAAAATCCTGAAGCCACAAAAGCCGTTTTTACCGAAGACGGCTGGTTTCGGACAGGCGACCTCGGAATGATGGACAAAGACGGATTTCTGTATATCAAGGGTCGTTGCAAGACGATGATACTCGGTCCAAGTGGACAAAATATTTACCCTGAAGAGATAGAAGACAGCATCAACACAATGGAGTACGTTGCGGAATCGCTTGTGCTCGACATGGGTGAAAGCCGTCTTGAAGCACTTGTCTATCCCGACATGGATGCCACTGACAGATCTGGTCTGTCGTACAGTCAGATTGAGGAAATCATGGAAAAACACCGCAACGAACTCAATAAATCGCTGCCCGCTTACAGTCAGATTGCCCGCATCAGAATTACTACTGAAGAATTTGAAAAGACACCGAAACGCAGCATCAAACGGTTCTTGTACCAGATGAACAAGACGTAAGCGCACAGCGTTTATACAAAATTTAGAATGAAGGATGGGGTTTTAATTCTCAATTCTACATTCTCAATTCTTAATTGAATAGTGGCGTTCCCCCGCCCCCTCGCAGAGCTTCGTGGGCGGGGTCGGGCTTTCGCCTGTATCTTTTTTGTCCATCCCGCAAAGCCATGCGCCACAAAAAAGGATGTCGGCTCAATCCCTAACGCAAGCCCCCGCACAGCCCCCGCCCACCCCATCCTCGCACCCCCGCCCGCAATCCACGCACACCAATACCGCCCCCGCCCACCCCTCGCGCTCCCACCTTCCCCCGCACTCCGCAGCACCCCCGCACACCAACACCACCCTCGCCCGCCCGCCCTCGCACCCCCGCCCGCCCCTGCGCTTGTTCAACTTCGGGTTTCTCTCACTTTGTACGTTTGTACATCTTCAGGTTTCGTGGAAAATTAAGTTTAAAATTTCGCAATATGAAGAAGCAGCCCACCATCTATTAATCTACTTCTCTAAGTTGGCATGAACTACTCCGCACCCCTTTTCAGCGATGGTTTACTTCAATTGCTAAATTTTAAATCTTGAATTTTCCGTACCCCTACTTGACGTTTTTTCA
>JAISPZ010000009.1 GCA_031274555.1 Bacteroidales bacterium
ACTTTTAAAGTCCACAAACTGTCCCGATAATTGTCGGCAAGACGAACAACAACTCCGCTTATCGTATAGTCAATCCCCGCAAGAAAAGCACAGTATTGAAGACTTGTGGTTTCTGTTGCACCAAGATAAAAGTCGGTCAGCTGAACTTTTACTGTTGTGTTATAACCTGCGGCGACAGATTCGTCTGTACTATGTGCCTGATGATAATAATAGTTGGCGGTGTTCGTATCACTTTGAGCAATGTTAGGACCGGTGCCGGGAACAAGAATGCTTACCGGAGCAAAGGTGTTGTAAACTATTGTAACGTTTGTAACAGTGCTGCCACTTTCGCCATAAACGCCGTAGCCGTCGTCCGCCATATTGTTAGTAATAAAGCTGTTGTAAATCTTGCCTGTGGATGTGAGGTATGCACCACCGCCCAGAGCAGCCTCTGTCTTTTGGCTCTTAATGTTATTCGCCACGTTACCGCGTATTATGCACGAAACAACAGTTCCGCTAACGTACAAGCCGCCGCCGTAAAGTTTTTCGGGTTCTGTGCCGTTAAGCTCATTGGTGTGACCGCCACGAATATAGCATGTTTCCAAAGTGCCTTCTACGGTTGCCACGCGGTGTTTCTTGTCGCGAGGAGTGAAGAAAGAGTTACCGTCAAGAATCGTCATATTGGCGAAAGTTGGTGCACCGCTCGGATATACAGCACCCGGATAGGTGCGGGTGAGGGTTGTGCTTGCGTCCGGGTTGTAACCGCCTTGCACTACTACGCCTACAGGTATGATTAGCTCGCTCGTGAGGTAGTATCTGCCCCAAGCAATAAAAACTGTATCGCCAGAGGCAGGCGTGATGGACAGCAGGTCTGCACCCAGATTGGTGGTTTTGGTGATAGTGTTGCCACCTATTGGGGCAACATCAAAACCCACATAATAACGTCCCCCCTGAACAACGCCCACCAGCATTAACAGCACACTCAACAGCAACAATTTTAATAATCCTATCATCATATTTATTTTTTAGTTATACTTCGTCTTAGGGTGTCGTAAAAATAAAACAACCCAATCGTTTATGCTTCGCATAAACGATTGGGTTTTATAAAATTACACCAACATTTGTTGGAGGTTGATATTCCGATAAAATTCTTTTATACACTGACGACACAGAACACATTGACATTTTAGCATATACGCCAAAAAAGTCCGAAGTCCGAAGTCCGAAGTCCGAAGTCCGAAGTCCGAAGTCCGAAGTCCGAAGTCCGAAGTCCGAAGTCCGAAGTCCGAAGTCCGTGCTGGGGGTATCACCCACTTAAAGACAAGGCAACACTGCCCGCTATACAAACCTGCCCTATACATTGATTATCTATTATTCAAAATTTGCTTGAAAAGCCTACACGACACCTATTCGGCTAAAAAGACCTGCGAATATACGCAAAATTTTTCAATTTACGCACAGATAAACAAAATTTTGTCGTAATTTATAGAAAAAAGTGCTATGCCCTTATATAGAACAACACTTCTGTATCGTAATTCACTACATAAAGTTTGGCTTTACGCCTGCTCAACATTATCGTATCAGAGTTGATGCTATAATTCGCCGAATGTAAACACAATCATCTTCTTTGTGAAAAATAATCGCTATCTTCTTGTAGAGGATATGTCGAGTGCCAACGCCAAACATTTTTTGGACATATTCATTCGTCCCGACTATATCAGCACTGTAAGAAAGTTCCTGAACCGTCGCTTGCAATCCTTCTATGTATTTGGAAGCGACTTTGGGGGCTTTAAGTTCGTCCTTTATGTATTTTTTGAGATTGTCAATATCATCTCTTGCTGCGGAAGAAATAATAACTTAAGAATGTTTCATAAAGTACGCAAATCGACATTGTAGTGTGTGGAGAGGTCATCATACATTTCTTCTATCACATTTTCCCATGGGATACCTATGGGCTTACCGTTAGTATCGCGGGGTATTTGAAATTTTTGCACAACATTCGAATATTGCTGCCTGTGAGTGGCTTCATACGTAGCAAATACAGGTTCGCAAACAGTACCGAAGGTTTCTTCTGTGGTGTCTTTATAATCTTTCATACGTTTATAAATTGTTGTTAATAGGTCGTATGGAACTCGCCAATAAACATTTATTTACATGATTGTTGTTCGCGACTCGGCAATGTAAGCAAACTTCCATTGCGCGTTCATGCTGTCGAGTGTTCGCAAAGTTGTTCACGACTCGGCAATGTAAGCAAACTTCCATTGCTCGCGCTACTCCAACGATTGTCGCAGGTAGCAACATTTGTCATGCTCGTTTCATATCGCTATAGCATAATTGTATAATGCGAAAGTAACATTTTTTATGAAACTTTTTAGTTATGTGGCATATTTTCATTTTGAGGTGTCGAGTGTATTGAGGTGTCGAGTGTAAATTATTAACAATTTGCAGCACCTCAAAATGCAAATGTTCCGACATTACGTATTTACTGACATTTTTTTTATATTTGCAACATCTGCGAGTTTTCGCACTTTTCCACCAAATCACAAACAAACTTAATATTAGAATAATATGAGCGAACAAATCGACATTAAAGAACTTAACGAAAAAATCCAGCGAGAGAGTGCCTTTGTAGATCTTCTGGTTATGGAAGTTAAAAAAGCAATCGTTGGTCAAAAAAGTATGGTTGAACGTCTTCTTGTAGGTCTTTTGGCGGATGGTCATCTACTGTTAGAGGGTGTTCCTGGTCTTGCAAAAACATTGGCAATAAAGACGTTATCCAAAGCGATAGACGCAAAATTTAATCGCATTCAATTTACGCCTGACCTCTTGCCTGCCGACCTTATCGGTACGCAGATATACAGCATGAAAGATGAGGCGTTTACAACACGTAAAGGTCCTGTTTTTGCGAATTTTATACTCGCGGACGAAATCAACCGCGCTCCCGCAAAAGTGCAAAGTGCGCTCCTCGAAGCCATGCAGGAACATCAGGTGACGATTGGCGAAAAGACGTATGATTTGGAAAGTCCGTTTTTGGTGCTCGCCACGCAAAACCCGATTGAGCAAGAGGGAACATATCCCCTGCCCGAAGCGCAAGTTGATAGATTTATGATGAAAGTTGTTATCGGCTACCCTGAAAAGGAAGAAGAAAAGCAAATTATTCGTCAAAACGTTTCAAATGAGCGCATAAATATCAGCAAAGTTGTTTCTACGAACGAAATTCTTTCCGCGCGTAAACTCGTGAGAGAAGTTTACCTTGACGAAAAAATTGAAAATTATATTACTGACATAGTGTTTGCTACACGCTTTCCCGAAAAGTATAAATTAGAAAAATACAAGAGCATGATTTCCTACGGCGCGTCCCCACGTGCGAGTATAAATCTTGCGCTTACTTCAAAGGCGTACGCATTCATTAAGCGCAGAGGCTACGTTATCCCAGAGGATATTCGCGCGATATGTTTTGACGTGATGCGTCACCGCATTGGTCTTACTTACGAAGCTGAAGCTCAAAATATTACGACAGAAGACATTCTGACAGATATTTTGAACACAGTTGAAGTTCCTTAGGGGGGCGTTCCCGCGCCCCTCGCAAGCTCGGTGCGCGGTCGGGCTATCCGCTGCAATCTTTTTTGCCACCCACCCACAAGCCCCGCCCACAGCCCCCACACTGAGCCACGCGCTGCACCCCTCCCCCCGCTGCAAAAAAGGATTTCCGCTACTATCCCTAACGCAGCAAAGCGCAAAATAAAATGTAGAATTTAAAATTTAGAATGTAGAATTAAAACAACGATACGGACAAGCAGCAGGCACAAACAGCAGGCACAAGCAGCAGGCACAAACAGCAGGCACAAGCAGCAGGCACAAACAGCAGGCACAAACAGCAGGCACAAGCAGCAGGCACAAACAGCGAGTGCGTACGCTCGTAATTCGTAATTCGTAATTCGTAATTGAAAAAAAAGGTGGAAACAAGTGATATTTTAAAAAAAGTTCGTAAAATCGAAATAAAAACACGTGGATTGTCCAAACAAATTTTTTCGGGACAGTACCATAGTGCTTTTAAGGGACGTGGCATGACGTTCAGCGAAGTAAGAGAATATCAATACGGAGATGATATTCGCTTTATTGACTGGAACGTTACGGCACGCTTCGGACATCCTTTTGTAAAAGTATTTGAGGAGGAGCGCGAACTTACATTTATGCTTATTATCGACATCAGTGCATCTAACGATTTTGGCAGCACTGTGAGGAGTAAAAAAGATGCTATCACGGAGATTGCCGCGACACTCGCATTCTCTGCAATAGAAAATAACGACAAAGTTGGTGTTATACTTTTCAGTTCCAAAATTGAAAAATTTATTCCACCAAAAAAAGGAAGAACGCACATACTGCGTATCATCCGCGAATTGATAGACTTTACTCCACAAGAAAAAGGAACATCAATAAGTGAAGCACTGCGCTTCTTCAAAAACGTACAAAAAAGAAAATGCACCGCGTTTTTAATATCCGACTTCCTCGACAACAACTACGAGGACGCTCTAAAAATTGTCGCAAAGGAACACGACCTCAACGCCATTGCAATAAGTGACACATTAGAATCACAAATTCCAAACGTCGGTCTTGTCCGCTTTTACGACAACGAAACAAACAAAACATTTACAATAGATACGTCTTCTCGCTACAATAGAGACCTTTATGCAAGCACCTTTTCGGAGCACGAAGAATATGCAAAGCAAATGTTCAGAAAATACGGAATGCGCCACACTCATATTGCAACACGGGAAGATTATGTAAAACCACTTATTGCTCTTTTCTCACGATGAAAACGATGAAACGAAGAATTTTTTTACTCATAATATTTCTTAGTGTGCAGATACAGGCGCAAGTACGTGTCTTCTGCCCCGACACTGTAAGACAGGTGGGGGATGAACTCTCGCTAACATTTAGCTATACATCTTCCACTCTTGAGCAAGTGAGATTTCCACAAATAAATCCTGATGATTTTTCAGGAATAGAATTTTTTCCTGCCATACCAAAATTAGACACTATACGTAAGGACGGAAAAATATCTCAACAGATAACATACAAATTTGCAGTTTACGAAGCGGGGAACTATAAGATAGACCCTCTGCCATTCTACATAAATCCAAACAACCCCAACGGACAAATTATCTATTCGGATACATTTAGCTTCGACGTAGCATATCCGACAGTCGATACTACTGCCGATATACGCGACATCGCACCGATAGAAAAAATTTCTATCGGCGAACGATCCGCAGAATATCTCAAAGATAATTGGGAAACTATAACTATCATTGCTATATCGCTCGCGCTACTCGCAGCAGGAATTATATATTACCTGAGAAGAAAAAAGGACGAACCATTATTTTTACTCCCCAAAAAGCCTGCACTCTCGCCACGCGAAACAGCACTTCGCGCATTAAAAAAACTGCATGAACAAAAGTTATGGCAACAAAATGCAATCAAAGAATACTACACAGTGCTCACCGATATTTTGCGCCAGTATCTCTACGCCCGCTATGACATAAGCGCACTTGAAATGACAAGCGATGAACTTCTTGAAACGTTCGACAAGCAGTTCCCAAATCACAAAGATACTCTAAGCAATTTCCGTTTTGTGCTTACTACATCTGATATGGCAAAGTTCGCGAAAGGCACTCCGCTCCCCGCCGATAACGAAACATCTTACGCTATAGTGCTTAAATATATTGAAAACGAAAACGAACAGGAAAAAATATGAGTGATATAGTTTTTGTTTATCCGAATATTTTGTGGACATTACTTGTGTTGCCACTCCTCGCCTTGTGGTATATCTTGAAAGACAGGAAGACTAAGCCCACGCTTCGTTTTTCGCACGCGGATTTCAACGGCAAACAGAGGAAGACCATAAGGCAACGCCTTCACCCCATACTCCCAACGCTGCGAATATTGACTGTCGGTTTTTTAATCGTTGCGATGGCACGTCCACAATCGTCATCAAAAAATGACGAGAAGACAGTTCACGGCATTGATATAGTTATGGCGATGGACGTTTCGAGCAGTATGCTTGCCGAAGACTTTAGACCAAATCGTCTTGAAGCCGCAAAACAGGTTGCTTCCGACTTTATAACAGCGAGAAAAAATGATCGTATTGCCTTAGTCGCATTTTCGGGTGAAGCATATACGCAATGCCCTCTGACAATAGACAAGAGTATTCTTCTCGGTAAACTTAAAGAGCTGAAAAGTGGAGTGATTTTAGACGGCACTGCTATCGGGGACGGTCTTGCCGTTGGTGTAAACAGAATTAAAAACAGCGAAGCAAAAAGTAAAGTAATTATTTTGCTTACAGATGGAATCAATAACATGGGAAATATTGATCCTGTAAACGCTGCCGAAACTGCAAAACTTTTTGATATAAGAATGTACGCTATCGGTGTTGGAACAATCGGTACTGCGCCATATCCTGTGCAAACACCATTTGGAAAACAATATGTAAATGTCCCCGTTGAAATAGACGAAAAACTTCTTACCGAAATGTCCGATTTGACAGGTGGAAAATATTTTCGTGCCACAAATAAAAATAAGTTACAATCAATTTTTGAAGAGATAGATAAACTTGAAAAAACAAGAATAGAAGTTCTGTCGTACCAGCAGCAAAGCGAAGAATATAAACTGTGGGTTTTACTCGCTCTGATTTCGCTCTGTATAGAAATGTTTGTACGATATGTTGTAATTAAAACTTTGCCGTAAACTATGATATTCAATATAGAAAATATTTCGCTGCTATATGGTTTATTTGCCATAATACCGCTCGTACTTTATTTTTTGTATTATATGCAAAGAAAACGTGCGCAATTCAAAATGCTTGGGGATTTAGATATTATACGTTCGTTTATGCCTGAATATTCTTCGGGCAAGCAGTATTTAAAATATTTTATCCTCGTATTTATTTTTTCGCTTTTGATATTTGCTCTTGCTAACCCTCAAATGGGTACGACAGTTAAAAAAGCAGAGCGAAAAGGTGTCGATATTATGATTGCACTCGACATCTCTAATTCCATGAACAGCGAAGACATCCAGCCATCTCGCCTTGCGAGAGCAAAGCAATCGATTATAAATCTCGCCGACAAACTTCGTGGTGACCGTATAGGTCTTGTTGCTTTTGCAGGCAACGCATACTTACAACTTCCACTGACAAACGATTACAGTGCTGCGAAACTCTTTGTGAGCAATATTTCCACTGATGATATTAGTACGCAGGGTACTGCTATCGGTAGTGCTATTGAACTTTGTCTTGACAATTTCGATCCCTCTACCGAGAATAAACATAACAAAGCGATTATTGTTATCAGTGACGGTGAAAATTTTGAGGACGATGCTCTCGGTGCTGCACGCGAAGCGCACGAAAAAGGAGTTGTTGTACATACTATCGGCATGGGAACGCCTGACGGAGGTCCTATACCTGTTGGGCGTGGCGGATATAAAAAAGATAGAGAGGGTAATGTCGTTATGACACGATTAAACGAAGATATGCTTGCACAGATTGCATACGCTGGCGGCGGTGAATATGTGGGTTCAAACAGTTCTTCGACAGGTGCGGGAAAAATCGTTAATCTTGTGGACAAATTAGATAAGGTTCAGTTTGAGAGCCGTTCCATATCTGGTTTTGAAACACGCTACCAATACGTCGTTATTCTCGCACTGCTACTGCTTATACTTGATATTTTTATATTTGAAAAACGACATAAGGTGTTTAACCGTAAACATATTTTCGGCTCGCGTACAATCGCAACATTGCTACTTTTAATGGTTTCTATCGGCGCACAGGCACAAGTAGCCCGTACAACACATAAAGGAAATAATTTTTTTGAAGATAAAAATTTTAATCAGGCGAATGAGGAATATGCTCGTGCACTTTCTTTCGACAGCAATTATCGCAAGGCACGTTATAATCTTGGCAACAGCGAATACAAGCAAGGACAATACGAAAAGGCGGCGCAAACATATCAAACACTTTTGAATGACCCGCGTTTGAAAAAACAGGAAAAGGCAAATACACTTCATAATCTCGGCAACGCGCTGCTAAAACAGGAAAAATACGAAGACGCGGTTAAATCATACATAGACGCGTTAAAACTACAGCCGGGTAGAGAAGATACGAAGTACAATCTTGCTTATGCCAAACAAAAGCTCTTGCAGCAGCAACAGCAGCAGCAGCAAGACAAGGACAACAAAGACGATAAAAAAGACGATAAAAAAGACCAAAATCAACAGAACCAAGACAAACAAAATCAAGATAACAAACAGCAAAACGAACAGCAGCAACAGCAGCAGCAGCAGCAACAGCAGCAGCAGCAGCAACGTCAGCAACAAAAGCAGAAGCAGGATAAGGCAAAAGCAGAGCAGATGTTGCGTGCTTTTGAAAACCAGGAAAAAAACACTCTTAACAAAGTAAAAAAAGCAAAAGCTGTTGCAACGCCAAGTAGCAAAACAGATAAAGACTGGTAGATTGTTGGTGCGAAATACCGTCATTTCCTGACTGCAACCAAAGTTCGACTATAACAAAAATTCGACTGCAACCAAAATTCGACTGCAACCAAAATTCGTTTGCGAAACAAATAATGAAAACAAAATTATATATATTATTTTTTATCTCGGCAATATTATCTTTCACTCAAGCAATTGCGCAAGAGCCTGCTTTAACCGCCAACGCGCCAAAGCAAGTGTATGAGGGAGATAATTTTCAAGTACAATTTTCCTTTGATGCAGGCGGTGTATCTGACTTCAAAGCACCTCCGTTCAAGGGCTTCAACATTCTCGGCGGACCTTTTCAAAGTCAATCGTCAAGCAGCAGTTATATAAACGGCAAAGTTTCACGTTCTATCAATATTTCTTTCACATATCAGTTAGGAGCACTCAAAGCAGGAACATACCCTATAGGCTCGGCATCGGTAACAGCGCAGGGAAAGCAGTACAAGTCATCCCCATTCACCATTACTGTACTTGCTGCCTCATCACGCCCTCAAAGCAATCAACCTCAAGCAAGCCCCTCGACTCAGCAACAACCGAGTGCAGAAAGCGTAAACATATCGGACAAGGATTTGTATTTGAGAGTGACGGCAAATAAAAGCAATCCATATAAAGGCGAAGAAGTTATCATAACATACAAACTCTACACGTCCGTAAGTCTGGCAGAAAATTCCATAGACAAGATACCGTCCTTTAAGGGTTTTTGGAGCGAAGAACTCGGCGAAGTTACAGACAGGAAGCAAGAAATAATTGACGGCAAAAAATTTTTCGTTTTCACTTTTCGCAAAGTGGCGGTATTTCCGCAAGAAGCGGGTGCTCTCACGCTCGACCCGATGGAAATGACTGCACTTGTACAAGTGCAGACGGCAAGAAGACGTACAGGCAGCATTTTCGATATTTTTGACGACCCGTTCTTCACTCCGTTTCAAAACGTAGAAAAGAAAATCAAGTCAAATAGCTTAGTTCTTCACGTCAAAGAATTGCCGGAAGATTTTAACGGTACAGTCGGTGATTTCAGCGTAACATTCGACTATGATGCCGCTAAGCAACACGTGTCGGGCGAAGCAATGACATTTAAATTTTCCGTCAGCGGACACGGAAATATAGAGATGATTACACCGCCAGATATTATCTTCCCTCCCGATTTTGAAGTATATCAACCACAGATAACGTCCGACAAAAATGTTTCCGTATCGGGTGTTTCGGGCAGTATGACATTTGAATATACTGTTGTTCCGCGCTCAAGTGGCAGGTTTATTATCCCCTCTTTCGACTACACGATTTTTGACCCGTCAGAAAAAAAACAAAAAACAACGACTATACCCGAAATATCCCTTGATATAGCGCAGGGCAAAGAAAATTCGGGTATGAGCATTTATGGAACACGACCTGTAAGGGGGGATATTGAATATATAAAAACAAACACTCCGTCTTTCAAACCTGTTGGCAGCAAATTCTTTCTTTCGCTCGACTTTTTTATTCTTATTGCGGTCGTTATACTGTTGTTTATTGCTGCTGTTATATCATTTCGTTCACACGCAAAAAAGCAACTTGACATTGTAGGCATAAAAAATAGAAAAGCACTCAAAGAGGCAAAAAAATGTCTTAAAAAAGCCGAAAAATTTATGAACGCGAGCAGGCGGGACGAATTTTACACAGAGATTTCCCTCGCCCTTTGGGGTTTTATAAGCAACAAGCTCAACATCCCCCCTGCCGAACTTTCTATGGATACTGTGCGCGAAGTTCTATCTTCAAAAAATCTATCATCGGAATACACAGAGCAATTTATTCAAACGCTCAACGACTGCGAGTTCGCGCGTTTCGCCCCCAAAGGCAACGCACAAAAAGACATGGCAGAAATCTATAACAAAGCCCTGAAAGTGATAATCGGGTATTTTTAAACTGTTTTTACTGCACCCGCAAAACGGATAAATTCAGCTCAAAATTTCTTCAAAAAAACATTAGGTTTTCATCTTAATTTTTCGTAACTTTGCAGGATATTAAATATGTTACATAGGATTGATTATGAGTGATTTAGAAAAAGAACAACAGGGACGTAATTACGGTGCGTCCAACATTCAAGTTTTAGAAGGATTAGAAGCCGTCCGCAAACGCCCCGCAATGTATATTGGGGACGTTAATGAGCGCGGCTTACATCATTTAGTTTACGAAGTTGTAGATAACTCCATAGACGAGGCACTTGCCGGTTACTGCGACTATATTCAGGTACATATCCTCGAAGATAACTCTATCTCCGTCCTTGACAACGGGCGTGGTATTCCAACCGATATGCACGAGAAAGAAAAACGTTCTGCTTTAGAAGTAGTTATGACTGTTCTCCATGCGGGGGGCAAATTTGATAAAGGAACTTACAAAGTTTCCGGCGGCTTGCATGGTGTAGGCGTTTCGTGCGTAAATGCACTTTCGGAACATCTTACGGCAGAAGTTTTTAGAGGAGGAAAGCATTTTATTCAGGAGTATGAACGCGGTGTCCCGCTTTATTCTGTAAAAACAGTAGGTGAAAGCGATCATCAAATGGGCACAAAAATAACTTTTAAGCCCGACTCAACAATCTTCACCACCCTCACTTACGATTACAAGACACTCGCGACACGATTAAGAGAACTTTCATTCCTTAACAAGAGAGTAAAACTCGAACTTATCGATATGCGTGAATTAAACGAGCAGGGAAATCCCAAGTCGGAAGTTTTTTACTCGGCAGACGGTCTAAAAGATTTTATAAGCTACCTTGACGCAGGTCGCACCAAACTTATGAGTGCGCCTATATGTATGGAGGGAGAGCGTAACGGTATGCCTGTTGAAATTGCGATGGAATATAACGATGGATACACCGAAAATCTACATTCCTACGTCAATAATATTAATACCATTGAGGGTGGTACTCACCTGTCGGGCTTCCGTCTTGGTCTTACAAGAACTTTGAGCGACTACGCAAAAAAGTCAGGCTTGCTCGAAAAACTTGAAAAACAGAAAATAGAAATCAAGGGGGACGATTTTCGCGAAGGTCTTACCGCAATCATCTCCGTAAAAGTCCAGGAGCCACAATTTGAGGGGCAGACAAAGACAAAACTCGGCAATGGCGAAGTGCAGGCAGTTGTGTCGCAAGTTGTGTCCGAAATGCTCGCCTATTTTTTGGAAGAACATCCAAAAGAAGCCAAAATGATTATAGAAAAAGTTATTTTGGCTGCTACTGCACGTAACGCTGCCCGCAAAGCACGCGAAATGGTTCAGCGTAAGAGTGTCTTCGGTGGAAACTCCCTACCCGGAAAACTTGCCGACTGCTCCGACAAAGACCCCGCATTATGCGAAATCTATCTTGTTGAGGGCGATTCCGCCGGCGGAACAGCAAAGAAAGGGCGCGACCGCCGCTATCAGGCAATTTTACCCCTGCGAGGTAAAATCCTCAACGTAGAAAAAGCAATGCAGCATAAAGTTTTTGATAGCGAAGAAGTTAAAAACATATACACCGCCCTTGGCGTTTACGGCGAGGAAACGCCCGAAGGGAAAATGCTCAACACAGATAAACTTCGTTATCATAAAGTTGTCATCATGACCGATGCAGACGTTGATGGAAGCCATATCACGACACTTATCCTCACGTTCTTTTTCCGCTACATGCGCGAACTTATCGAAAAAGGCTACGTTTATATTGCAACTCCTCCCCTCTACCTTATCAAATCGGGCAAGAACGAACGCTACTGCTGGACGGACGACGAACGCGCGAAAATTGTGGCAGAATTTTCCGATGAAGGCAAGAAAAAAGGCATCCACATTCAACGCTACAAAGGTCTTGGTGAGATGAGTGACGTGCAACTTTGGGAAACGACCATGAACCCCGAAAAGCGTACGCTCCGTCAAGTTGAAATAGACAACGCCTTTGAAGCCGACCGCGTGTTTTCCATGCTCATGGGCGATGAAGTTCCGCCGCGCCGCGAGTTTATCGAAACGAATGCCACTTATGCAAATATTGATGCTTAGGGCGTTACCCCGCCCCTCGCAAGCTCGTGGCGGGGTCGGGCTTTCCGCTACAATCTTTTTGCCCCTCCCGCTGAGCCGCCCGCTGCAAAAAGGATTTCCGCTATAATCCCTAACGCAAGCCACCGCCAAACGCCCGCCCCACCGAACAATGACCCAATCACCGAACCACCCCGCCGCCCACACCCCCGCACCCCCGCCCACGCCCCGCCGCCACGTAGAAAAAAAACTCACTAAACAACCGCCGAACCACCCCGCCCCGCCGCCACCCACCGCCCCCACCCCGAAAAAGCCCACTAAACAACACCCCGCCCCGCCACCCGCACCCCACCGCCACCACGTGGAAAAAAAAAACCACTAAACAACCACCATAC
>JAISPZ010000036.1 GCA_031274555.1 Bacteroidales bacterium
TTAAATTGCCCGTAACGGTGGTGCAGGATTTCCCGGAAGAAGGACAGGCGTTCAAAATGTCCCTCGGAACAAAAAACGACGCTTTCGCCGGTATCGACCTGACACAGGTAGTGTTTGACGCAAGCCTTTTTACGGGATTAAAAATGAGTAAAAATGCGAAAGAACTCGCCGCACTGCGGGAGGCGATGACACGTGAAGAGTTGATTTACAATATCGGCAATGCTTTTTACGACATCATCTATACGCAGGCTTTGCTGGAAAGCAATATCACAACACTATCTATTATGGATTCCATCTATCGCAAGACAGAATTGCAGGTTGCTCAACAAGTTGTAAGAGAAATTGACCTTAATCGCATGAGGGTTAATATCAGCAATTTGAAAGTGGAAAATGAAAAAACAACCGCTGTCGTCGAACAACAAATGAATTATCTCAAAGTGCTGATGGGAATGCCGCTGACATACGATTTCAGGTTGAGCAGCGGTGAGGAACTGTTGCACCCCACATTGCATGAGGCAAATGACACGCAGACAGCACTGAATGACATGATTGAATTGAGAATTTTAGATAAAGCAAAACATGGTAATTTGCTGGAAATAAACCAATTAAAAAACGCTTACTTGCCGTCACTCTCTTTTGTCGCCTCTACAGGATACACTTTTCAGTCGGATAAACTTAATTTCGGAAAAAGCGATCTGTGGTCAAACGGAGTATATGTTGGCGTGAGGCTTTCAGTACCCATCTTCGACGGAGCGCAAAATCACCATAAAATCCGGCAAGCACAATCACGCTTGAAAAAAGCAGAAGAGGAAATAAAGCAAACACAGCAAAACCTCCTGAGCAGCCACCAAAACGCCCTCGCGCAACTACGGGTCGGCTATAAGGCTGTGAACGTTCAAAAAGATAATCTGGAAGTAGCAGAAAAAATACCCGCTCGCAACTGCTCTTGAAAATATTTTGATGAAAAAGAAATTTTCGGTCAATACCAACCTGACAATTGGAGATAACACCTCTCTTCATCTTCCTCCTGAGCAGCAGAAATACAGCCACTCCTTAAAATGTTTTTTTCTAAAAAAGAACTCTCAGCATCCGGTGTCAGAAAAAAGTTGTATCCTTGCAGTCCGATGTGATGCGTTTTCCGATCACAGAAGCAGTACGGAATTAAAAGGTAAAAAAGTGAAAATTGTAGTATAATTGAAGATATGGCAAGTATATTGAACGAATACATCACTCGACGGCTCGGCATACTTGAATTGCAAGACGAACTTAAGCGGCTGATTGGACGGTATCATCAACAAACCGGACGCAATCTTTTCGTTTATGCTGCCGATTTTAATAAAGGACGGAGGGGAATTGATGTGGCACTGATGCAAGACGATTTCTACACCATTCAAGATATTTTGAGGGAGTCAGACAAAAAACAAATTGATGTGTATCTCGAAACTCCAGGCGGTAGTGGCGAAGCCGCAGAAGAAATAGCCAAATTTTTACGGAAAAAGTTTGATGAAGTTAATTTTGTTATTGCAGGAGAAGCAAAAAGCGCGGGAACAATTTTAGCATTATCAGGCGACAACATCTATATGTGTGAAACAGGCAGTTTGGGTCCTATTGACGCACAGATAAAAATTGGTCGTTTTGTAGTTTCAGCTCATGATTATAAGGCGTGGGTTGACGAAAAAAGGAACGAAGCTACAAATAGCGGATGCCTGAATCCTTTTGATGCAATTATGGTTGCTCAAATTTCACCCGGTGAGATTTATGGAGTCGTCAACTCGTTGGAATTTGCAAAAGACCTCGTAAAAAACTGGCTGGAAAAATATAAATTTAAGCATTGGACACATACAGCGTCTACACATAAAGAAGTTACGCCGGAAATGAGAAAGCAAAGGGCAGAGGATGTGGCTGAAAAATTATGTGACCACATGAGCTGGAGAACTCATGGGCGTTCGTTGAAAATTGAAGATTTACAAGATGTTTTATTTATTGAAAATATTGATCAACACCCGCAACTTTCTGAAATCGTATATCGAATTAAGACTGTTATAAGGTTGATTTTTGACAGCTCCACCAATTATAAATTATATTTCTGGGAAGATTTTCAGATCACAAGAACAGCAGCAATTGCTAATGCCAATATGCCAACGCCAATGCCCGTCCCCAATAAAAGCAGTTCGATAGAGCAGGCTATATTAAATATTAATTGTCCAAAATGTGGGAAAAAGCATGATGTTCCAGGTTATTTTGATATATCAAGCGACAAGATCAAACAGTTAAAACTTCCTACAAACAATAATGTACAAGATAACGACGTTATAATTTGTGATAATGCTAATTGCAATTTCACAATAGATTTGAAACCTATTAAAAATCAAATCGAAACTCAATCGAAAAGAAAAATCACTTTTAAATAATCATAGTCATGGCAAATACAGCAGTTTATTCTAAAGAAGCCGATAAAATTATGGATTTTATCAGCGAAACAAAAGACGGTAAGTACACTGCGGTAAAACCCGATTTAACGTATATTACTTACACGAGAATGGAAATTCAGGAAAATGATGCAGCAAACGCTTTTAATGAATGCTTTGAAGAGGTAATTCTTTATGGAATGTCATATTGATCTTTTTGTAATCATCTACAAACTGCATAGACTGTCTCAAAATGCCCTTGGCGGTTGAAATTTTTGACGCAGGGAACGGCTACCATTTACCATCAGGGAACGAATAAAACCGTTGGATTATCCTTAGTGAGTTAGGTAGTGATGAGTCATGTAATAGAATATCAATATGAAAAAGTTAATTATCCTCTCAGTGCATTTATTTGTGTGCTTGACTACGCAGCAACTAAAGGAACTCAATGCCTAAAACTGCGTGTCGATACATTTTTTTATGTTGATGTAGCGAAAATACAGCGAAGTACATCATATAAGAAAGCGGTTTATTGTAAATGTATTTTAAAATAGAAGAATTATGAAAACACTAAGATGTATTTTAGCTATGGTGGCGGTGGTCTGGGCGATCGGCTGTGATAAGGATGACCCGGAGTCGGATGATACGAGGAAGATAGGATTGTCTACATATCAGATAAAGGCTACAAAGGTGAAGCAGCAACGTACACCGTAAACACTGAAAATGAGGGGTGGGTAAGTTCAATTAGTAAATGCGAATTTTTAAGAACGTGAAAATCAACAATTTATGATGATCATGATGGCTTGGTGAAACGGGAAATAACTCTATGTTAAGCAGGCAGACAAGTAAGGAAACTTAAAAAGACCGGACATGCAGCCGGAGGTTACGCTATGCTCCACCCACCGGACATTAAGCTTTTCCACAATGTCGTCTTTGCGGGACCGGAAGACCTGACAACAATACGTTCGTCGGGTCTTTTTTTTCTCTCTTTCGAAATATCTTTGTCCTGCCAAAGGTTTCTTTTGTACAACGAACCTTATGGTTTTGATAAGACAGTTTCTGGACGGCATGATGGGGTCGTTTCTGGGGCAATTCTCGTTAGTTGTCGCTACCACGGCGTTGATCAGCCTGCTGGTATCGTTTACCATTATTCCGCTCCTGACTTCGCGATACGGAAAATTAGAAGTGTTGAGTACCAATAATATCTTCGGGAAATTTATCAAGTGGTTTGAGAATATGCTGGATACCTTCGGGCTTCAAATGAAAAACCTGTTGAATTGGTCGCTCAAACACAAACTCGTCACCTTCGGTGTCACCGTCCTGCTGTTTGTATCGTCCATTATGCTGGTTACAGGGGGATTTATCGGAACAGAAATGTTAGACACGGGTGACAGGGGTGCGTTTTTCATTCGGTTCAAATTACCGAAAGACGCTACCGTAGAACAAACCAATCAAATTGCCCTGCAAGCCGAAGAAATTATGAAACAGCAACCCCTTATTACGTCGCTTTTCACAACGGTGGGCGTTGAAGAAGACTGAGCCGTGCAATCCAATGAAGCAGAAATAAGCGTAAACATGGTGGACTACAGTGAGCGGAATGTTACGGACAAGGAATATGCCCGACAAATCAAATTGCTGCTGCAACGAGAAATCGTCGGTGCAGAAATCACCTCCGTCCCCGTCAGTCTGATAGGCGGCAACGGTGACGACGCTCCCATCTCGTTTTATGTCATGGGGACGGATATGGGAGAACTGATGTCCGAATCGGCGCGGATAGTAGATGAATTACGGAAAATCCCAGGCATCTCCGACCCTCAGGTTTCGGTCGAAGCAGGTAACCCCGAAATCGCCATTACGCTTAACCGTGA
>JAISPZ010000037.1 GCA_031274555.1 Bacteroidales bacterium
CCTGTTTCTTGCGTGTGTTGATTATACAACCCTGTTATTTGCTCTTTTGTTAGATTTGTTAGTGTCAATGTTTTAGTCACAATATTGAATGGGCTTGCACTGCCGAGAGTTTCACTTTCGGGACGAACTTTTGCCTTAAAGTCGCGTATGTTGCGCATACCGACTAATGCTATTGAGTGCACGAATGGTGCTGCCATACGAGAGTTATAGCCACTGCGTAATTGCCGTAAAAAAGCTATCATTGTTCCCTCACTCAAACAATCGGCTTCGTCGAAAAATAAGACAAATGGTTTATCCAAAACTTTGCAGAATTTCATTAATTCCAATTCAAGTACGCTCGTAAAACTACTGTAATTAGCGTTTTTGGCAAATTCCTCATGATTTGGTATTTCACTCCGTTGTAATGCTGTCTTAATACAATCAACCACTGCGGGAATACCGTCTTTTGGATCTTTCACATCCTGTACGCTTTCCAACGAGCAATACAAAGCATAATACTTGCCTTCTTCATTAAGTTTTTTAGTAACGTCCCAGAGGAACGTTGTTTTTCCACTTTGTCGTGCGGCATGGATAACATAGTATTGTCCATACTCTATCAGTGGAATGACTTCTGTCAGTCGCTCAAAGGCGGGTATCATGTAGTGCACTCCCGGAATACAGGGTCCCGCTACGTTGAAATATTTGTTCATATACTTGATAAATTGTTTTTAACATCCAAAAATAGTAATGGTCTTGCCGCCAGCGAGGGTTTCCTTGCGCGAGAAGATTTTTTTGTCCCAACTGCGCTTGGGGTCGCGGTCGAACACCACAAGAGAACCCTCGTTGCAACCGAGTATATCCATATAGCCTGCAGTTTGCCTTAAACCATCCTCGTAAGTTTTTTTACCCCTTAGAAGTTTTAATTCTATCGGATACTCTCTGTCCTTATAAATCACACATAAATCCAAACGCGTCTTATCCAAAGCCATTTCCCTGACAACCTCGCCACCACCGTTTACTACACGTTGCAAAAACGCCGTAAGAACCAAGTGTGGGGCGGCTTCCTTATATTGAAATCTTTCTTCCCAAATCTCACTGTTTTTGCGCCAAAACGCCTGAAAATCCCGTAACAGTATATCCATATCTATCTTGCCGTCCCTATAGTAGTGGGGCATCTGATAGGTTGTTTTATCACGCATTAATTCACTCTGTACATCCCAGTTTAATGTCCGAATTATCACTTCTGCATAAATGGGATTTGCTGGCTCTATCGCCTCTGAAGTTACCCGTATCAATCCAAGATCTTTAACATAACTAAAATCATCCGATAACTCAGGTACTTCTGCTTTCCCGCCCACAATCATAGGCTCAATCACTTTACGTACCCTCTCTTCTTTTAGCCGTTCCAAAAGGCTGTCAATATGCGTATCTCTACGCCTGATAATCGTTTGAATTGCCTGCTTTACCAATGGTGCTGTTACTGGTTTGGTGTAGTCATTTTCCAATATTTTTTCTATAGTTTCGCAAGCAATAGCATTAACGAGCCATGGCTGTCCCTGTGTTTGCTGATACACCATGTCTATTGCGTCAGCCTCAAATATTTGACCCGTTTCTTGCGTATGCTGATTGTACAGCTCTGTTATTTGTTCTTTTGTTAGATTTGTTAGTGTCAAAGCAGTCTTTGCAATATTAAACGGACTTGCACTGCCGAGAGTTTCACTATCGGGACGTACCTTTGCCTTAAAATCGCGTATGTTGCGCATACCGACTAATGCGACCGAGTGCACGAATGGTGCACGAATACGAGAATTATAGCCGTTACGGAGCTGTCGCAAAAATGCTATCATTGTTCCCTCGCTTAGGCAATCTGCTTCGTCAAAGAATAAAACCAAAGGCTTGTCTAAAATTTGGCAGAATTTTAAAAGTTCAACTTCCAAAACACCTGTGAAATCAGAATAGTCTGCATATTCTGCAAATTTATCGTACTGCGGGATAGAACTTCGCATTAATGCTCTCTTTATACAGCTCACCACTGCGGGAATACCTTTTTCAGGGTCTTTTACGTCCTGTACGCTTTCTAATGAACAATACAAAGCATAGTACTTACCTTCTTCGTTAAGTTTTTGTTCCACATCCCAGAGGAACGTTGTTTTCCCACTCTGTCGCGCAGCGTGGATAACATAATATTGTCCATATTCTATCAGCGGAATAACTTCTGTCAGTCGCTCAAAAGCAGGTATCATATAGTGCACTCCCGGGATACAGGGACCCGCAACGTTGAAATATTTATTCATAAAAGATATGTGTTTTGCACGAATATACAAAAATTCCTGACATTTTCATTTTGCCCCTCAAACTCGCCACGATTAGATTAGCACTCCAAAAACCCTCTCTGGCACTAACCGTTTTTTATTAACCCAAATTCCGCATTAGAAGTTTTAGCCCACATCAAGCATTAAAAAATTCAGCCCTTATATCTTTCTGAAAACAAACATTCTTGGTTTTTAATCTTCTTTTGTTCAACTTATTTTTGCTTTTTATGTCTTTTGGATTTTTCTAATTGGGTGCGCCAGAACAAAAACCATTAAACTTCTGTATTGCAGCGACATATATTTATGGTTCATTTATGCGGAGTTCAGGATAAAAAATAATGACCTCCTTGTGAATTTTTAAGGAGTATCCCCGCTCGAAAAACAGAACTATGGTGTGCGAACGAGTTCCCAGAGGGTAACGCCAATGCTAACCGATATATTGAGAGAATGTTTTGTGCCCCATTGGGGGATTTCTATTGCACCGTCACAAAGGTCGATAACTTCTTGCGCCACACCATCAAGCTCGTTGCCGAAGATTAGGGCAAGGGGGTGCATTGCGCCCGCCACGTCCACTGCACTCCCCACGTCCACAGCATCTAAAACCGCAGTTCTAAAAGCTGTGCTGCCGAGTATTACTGCACCTTCAACTTGTTCGACGGCAAAAACCCTGTAGCCATTTTTTCGCAGTGTGCGGACGGCTTCGCAGGTGTCAGGCACGTGTTCCCACGCAACACTTTCCGTTGCGCCAAGTGCGGCTTTATTTATCTCACGGTGAGGAGGAGTGGCGGTAATACCACAGAGAACAATCTTTTCTATTGCGAACGCGTCTGCGGTACGGAATGCACTACCAACATTGTGCATTGAGCGAATATTATCCAATACAAGGACAATGCCATTTTTGGGGGCTGCACGAAACTGTTCGACAGACAAGCGATTCAGTGCATCATTTGGAATTTTAAGCATAACTGATATATAGCGATTTACTGCGATAGCATACAGTGACAGGAGTTTTATACAAGTTACAGTCCGTATTATGGCGTTCCCCCGCCCCTCGCAGAGCTTCGTGGCGGGGTCGGGCTATCCGCTACAAAGTCGCGAGTAAGCGAGGGCAGAGGACGCGCTTGCGCGGACTATGCCGAGCGAGAGCGACTTCATTGCGAAGCAATAATCTTTTTTGCCGCCCCACGAACCACGCGCAGCAAAAAGGATTTCCGCTATAATCCCTCATATTCTTTGCAATGACAAAGATACTACAAAAAACTTGAAGAAAAAACGGTGCTTTTGCAATTTGAGGTGCTGGAAATTGTTAATAACCTTAAATCCGCAATTATTTTTTGCTAAAAACAAGCAAAGCGTTATCAAATAAACATTTGTAACGCTTTGTCGTTTGAAAAATTTTCACTAAATTTGGTGTTAGCACACAACCAATGTG
>JAISPZ010000056.1 GCA_031274555.1 Bacteroidales bacterium
TGGTTAAAAATATTTCAATATAAGAATGCGATACCGCATTTAATACTTCTGGCATTTTTGCAGCGTGTGATTGACGGTGAAGGCAAAGTTATCATGGAAATGGCTACAGGCAAAACTCGCTTGGATTTATGCGTGGTTTATAAAGGGGGCAAATACCCGATAGAATTAAAACTTCTAAGAGGTAAAAAAACCTACGAAAATGGTTTAGAGCAAACGGCGGGATATATGGATATATTTGGCTGCAAAGAGGGTTCTCTTGTCGTATTCGACCGCAACCCAAAGCGTACTTGGGATGAAAAAATCTTCTCGCGCAAGGAAGTTCTTGCTAACGGTGGAATAATTACTGTTTTTGGGTGTTGATTGTTTGGCTGTAGCTTCAAATCCTCTTTTTGATAAGAGTTGGGCTATGTGGCTCATCGTATGGTCGTTTTTAAGATCCTTACTGTTGATTGTTGGTGGTTTATCTCGTAGAACTGTTGTAAATATTTGCAAGAATTATTGCCTTTATCTCAAATTCCGTATTAGGAAGTAAGAGGTGTTTTCGATTGGTAGTTCCACAAGTGCTCAAACCATAGAACTAAAGGACTGATGAGCGTATTGACTATGGATAACAGACCGACCTGAAACCGCCAGCGTAGCTACAGCTGTTCGGGCTATCACCGTTGCGGTAGCCTATCGAACAGTACGTAGCGGTGTGGGCAAAGCTACCACCACGTAGCAGGCGAGCTGAGCTTGTCCTATGCACAGGAACCGCCACAGGATTGTGTATCGGATTACTCTCATTAGTACCATCGTTATCCACACTACCACTCACTAACCATTTACCCGTTGTTGGAATTGTTGTACCAGCACCACTGAGATAATCACCAAAAGGATCTAAACACCACTCCATCACATTACCGCTCATGTCATATAAGCCCTTTGCTGTCCCCGCTTTCTTCGCTACCTCGTGCGCGTAATAGGGGGCATTGTACCATGCAACCTCATTTATAACGTCAGAGCCTGCATATAGATATGAGTTGTTTGTGCCTGAAGCATCCTGACGTGCGGCATATTCCCACTGCGCCTCAGTTGGTAGGCAACCGCCTATCCACAAGCTGAAAGCCAAACTGCCCCACCAACTTACAAAAGCCATAGAGTAATTATCACGCCTTATTGCCTCATTCGGGCCGGCCGTCGTGCCACCTTTATTTGGATACCATACCGCATTGTCGTTTTGGCTTAAACCCGAGTAACTAGCAGATGTACTGACACTTAATATATTCCAAATATATCTCGCTGTTCCGCCTATAGTCGTTCCCGCACCACCCCAGTATTCAGTACTGCCCCAATCCAATACCGCATAGTCTTTTACTTTAATATTACCATAGCCCGCTGCAGGAGCATTCGCCTCTATCATTTCATCCCTATCGGCATAGCTCAAATAAGGTGGATTTCTGCCATCATAACTCCCCATATCCACCGCTGCCATAAAACACGCATATTGACCGCTCGTACACTCCGTACTCGCTATGTAAAAAGAGTCAAGATAGATATAAGCACCTTGTGGGGTTTTATTGTTCGCAAATGTCCCATAATGTTGATAAATGCCTCGCGGGATATTTACCCACGTTGGGGTTTGAGTGTTGTAGGCTATTGTGCTGTTTATTGATGTACCGCCTTTGCCGTCTATGCCTACACCCTTGTCGTCCATATTGAACGCTATTATACAGTTTACTACCTCGCCACCATTGCTCGTTATATATACACCGCCACCACTGCTCTTGGTGGTGGGTTGGTGCTCTACGTTCATCGCCACATTACCACGTATTATGCAATTGTACAGTTTGCCACCATTCAACAATACACCGCCGCCATGACCGTTCAGGTCATTGGGGTCGTTTGTTGTTCCACGAGCGTGACCATTCCTTATCAGGCAGTTCTCAATTATGCCACCTGCGTTTACTGTCGCCACACGGTGCTTCTCGTCACGTCTGGGGTGGCGAAAACTGTTGCCGTCAAGAACGGTCATGTTGCTCGTTACGCTATTTGCTGCACCTATTGCTGTCTTTTGGCTGCCGTCACCCGCAGGGTTGCAGCCACCTATCACGCGAGCGTTTATCTGTAATTGGTTCTCGAGGTAAAGAGTAACGCCTCTGGCTACATACACTACGCCGCCATCCAAAGCTGCGGCAGACAGTGCCGCATTAAGACCACTCTCACTTGTTGGGTATTTGATACCACCAACAGGATCGCTGGTAAAACCCACGTAGTGGTTCGCTGAATACGCGCGGCAGACTACGTTCGCGCTAACGATAAGCGCAATAACTAATAACAATTTTGGTAATTTATTCATCTGTTTATATTTTTATTTGTTTCTTCTCTGCTTGTTTTGTTGTTGTTTGTTTCTGTGAATTATCGTGTATGTAAATCATGGTGGAACATGGCGTTATTGAGTACCACCGACTATTTAGAGAACAAAAAATTGCACCGTTCTTTATGCCATTTATGGCATAAAGAACGGTGCTTAAAAATTTATACCAACAATAAGTCGGTATTTTTACTATAAAATTTTTTGAAAAAACACAAGACGTAGAATACGTCAGGCATTTATGATATTCCCTGCTCCCTGCTCCCTGCTCCCTGCTCCCTGCTCCCTAGTCGCAAAACTCCACATTCAGGACACAACATAAGCGACCCTGACACGAACTCTACAGACGTGAGAGATGTTAAAAACACAGGATAGAAATTATTCATTTTTTTGTTTTTGAAACCTAACAATATGCGAAAATCAACACAGCGGCCTAACTTATAACGAAAAAACTCTGTGGACAAGTCGCAAAGATACATGAAATTTTTCAGTTTTGCCAAATTCATTGCCATTAGCTAATTTTTTTGAGGTGCCATAAATACGAAAAAGGCAGCGCGATTGGAATGGACAATTAATTGATTTGTTATTATGGCTATCTAAATTCTACTACACGCTCCGACACAAGGAAAACGCCACAGCTGTAGCAGCTCAAAGTAAAAACGTGCTTAGTTTAACAGCTCGAACAAAACTCGCCATCAAACATTTGTTTTTCCGTGTATGCTCATTTCACTTGTCTGCATAATGTCCGTAAGCAGCAATGATAATGACCGTTACAATGTTTTCATGAATTTGATAAACCAACCGATGTTTGCTCGATATACGACGAGACCAAGTGGGAAGTGAGTAGTGTTTTAATTGTTCTGGCTTGCCTCTACCTGTTGTGGGATGATCTTTTAGTTCTTCCAATAGTGAATGTACTTTTTTTAGAAGTTGAACCTCGCCCGATGTTCTGAATTTAACGATGTCTCTTTCGCCTGTCGCTCCAATAAAATTTTGTACATATCATCCAAAAAGTTCGTGTTCTAATTCGGATGTATATTCTATAACATTCCCCGCTTTGGCATTTGCAATTCTTTTGTCAAGCATCGCAAAATACTCTTCTTTCGACATCAGGACATCGTTTTCTTCATCCACATTTTGTTTCGCCGGAAGTGGCAGTAGCACAAACCTTTTTTTTCCTTTCGTTATAACGACATTTTTCTGCTCCGCAAGCATAAAATATTTATTAATATTCCACGCAAAATCTTTATTGGAAACTATCATAATTTATCAGTTTTTGTATATGCAAATTTACACTAAATCCCCGAATTATGGCATATCAGGGCAACCGCGTTTTAATTTGTGATTAATTGTAGTAAAAAATCATTCTTCCATCTTGCTTTAAGTTGTTTTGAGCGCAACCGTTCTTTTCCTTTGTCCTTTTTTAGCAGGTTAAGCACTGTCTTTCTCACTCTTGCGAAGTTTTGTGCTGCATTTTTGTTTCTTTTTCTTTGCATATCTTCCAGAAAAACAACATCCAATGCTATTTGTTTTATTGAAAAAACACGATTTATCGTATCGTGAGAAGGAGTACCGTCATGTATTTTTTCAAAAAACGGATGTTCATTTTTCCGTATAATTCTACATTAAAAAAACAGAAACTTTCTAAGCTCGAAATCATCAGCCATTGTTAATTGTCAATTGTTAATTGTCAATTGTCAATTAGGCTGACGCAGATAGAATGTAGAATGTAGAGTGTAGAATGTAGAATTATTGCTGACGCGCTTGCTGTTTGTGCTTGCTGTTTGTGC
>JAISPZ010000098.1 GCA_031274555.1 Bacteroidales bacterium
GCCTGCGTAATATCTTTGGCAGTAAACTTTTCTTTGCCGTCCGCAGCCGCATTTATCAGGCGCACCATTTCGAAAATGTGCGACAGAGCGATAGGGGAATTAAAGTCGTCATTCATCGCGTCAATCATGCCGTTTTCGATTGCCGACAGTTTTTCGCTCACCGAAGAATTATCGCTGGCAGAAATCGTTTCGAGCGTTTTACTCGCCTGCGCAAGACGTTCCAATCCTTTTTCCGCCGCCTGCAATGCTTCGTTTGAAAAATCAAGTGTGCTGCGATAATGTGCCTGTAAGAGAAAAAAACGTATCGTCATCGGGCTGTACGCTTTTTCGAGCAGTGGATGATTGCCTGTAAAAAACTGCTCAAGTGAAATAGAATTACCAAGTGATTTACCCATTTTCTTCCCATTCACCGTCACCATATTATTGTGCATCCAATAACGACATGGGTTGTTTCCGTAGGCAGCCTGCGCCTGCGCTATTTCCGCTTCGTGGTGAGGAAAGACAAGATCCATTCCCCCGCCATGAATGTCGAAATTTTCGCCAAGATATTTATGCGACATCGCAGTACATTCGGTATGCCAACCCGGAAATCCTTCGCCCCATGGCGACATCCAACGCATAATATGTTCCGCCTTAGCTTTTTTCCAGAGAGCAAAATCAAGCGGGCTTCGCTTCTCATCTTGAGCATCAAGATTGTCGCGCGTGCCTGTAAGAAGTTCCTCTAACACTCTGCCCGACAATTTTCCGTAAAGTTTTTTTTCGCTGTTGTATTTGGAAAGATCGAAATACACAGAACCGTTCACCTCATAAGCGTAGCCGTCCTTTAAAATTTCTTCGATTAGCTTAATCTGCTCTATGATATGTCCAGATGCAAGCGGTTCGATTGATGGGGGCAACAATCCGAGCATATCCATAAAATGATGATAGCGATTTGTGTAATACTGCGCTACCTCCATAGGCTCAATATGCTCCAAGAGGGCTTTTTTGGCAATCTTGTCTTCGCCGTCGTCTGCATCGTTTTCCAAATGTCCGACATCCGTAATATTGCGGACATAGCGAACTTTGTAGCCGAGATAAGTAAGATAGCGAAACACAAGATCGAATGTGATACCAGAACGTGCGTGACCAAGATGCGGGTCGCCATAGACGGTCGGACCGCACACGTAAAGCCCGACTAACGGCGGGTGTGACGGCGTAAAACGTTCAACTGAACGTGAAAAAGTATTATATATTTTTATTTCAGACATCGGTCGGCAAAGTTACAAAAAAGGTAACAATTAACATTCATAAGTTAAATACGTGGTCGGATGAAGTGGATTTTTTGTGTCGAAAAATTGTAATTTCGTAAATTAGTATGGTTGTGTAATGGGAAGAATACTTGCAATAGATTATGGACAAAAGCGGACGGGGCTTGCTGTTACAGACCCGCTTAAAATAATTGCGACTGCGCTTACAACAGTGCAGACAAAGGATGTTTTGCAGTTTATTGCCGATTATTTAAAAAGAGAAGAAGTAGAAACAATTGTTGTCGGAGAGCCGAAGCAAATGAATGGAAAGCCATCCGAGAGCAGCCGTTATATTGAGCCGTTTGTAAAGAAGTTGAGAGAGATTTACCCGAAGATAAAAATAGAAAGGGCAGACGAAAGATTTACCTCAAAGATAGCTTTTCAGACCATGATAGACGCGGGCATAACGAAAAAAGCAAGACGGAACAAAGCGACAATAGACAAAATAAGTGCTGTGCTGATTTTGCAAAATTACTTGGAGAAAATCAATTACGAATGACGAATGACTAATTACGAATTACGAATTACGAATTACGAATTACGAATTACGAATTAAAACAACCGACAACGATATGACAAACAATAAGTATTAACAACAACTACAACCAACAGGCACAAACAACAGGCACAAACAACAGGCACAACCAACAGGCACAACCAACAGGCACAACCAACAGGCACAAACAACAGGCACAAACAACAGGCACAAACAACAGGCACAAACAACAGGCACAAACAACAGGCACAACCAACAGGCACAACCAATAGGCACAACCAACAGGCACAACCAACAGGCACAAACAACAAGTGCGTCAGCCGTAATTCGTAATTCGTCATTCGTAATTGACTTTGGTTTCGGAAGAATGTAAAAAAACAAAAATATATGATATATCCAATAGTTGCGTATGGAAACGCGATACTCCGTACGAGAGCAAAAGAAATTGAAAAAGGTGAAATTGACGTGAAGCAACTCGCTTCCGATATGTTTGAAACGATGGCTCATACTGGTGGTATTGGGCTTGCAGCACCTCAAATAAATAAATCCGTAAGATTTTTTGTGCTTGATGCCGATGCTGTTTCGGAACATTTTCCCGAAGCAAAAGATATTAAGATGGCTATTGTAAATCCTGTGATATTAGAGGAATGGGGGGACGAGTGGACATATAACGAGGGATGTCTAAGTTTTCCCGGATTACACGAAGATGTTACTCGTAAATCGCGTGTAAGAGTTCGTTATCAAGACCTTGATTTTAATACTCATGAGGAAGAATTTGACGGCATTGTTGCGCGTATAATCCAGCACGAATACGACCACTTGGAAGGAAAAGTTTTTACAGATAGATTAAGCTCAATCAGAAAAGTTTTTATCAGAGGGCGACTTGAAGATATTGCGAAAGGAAAAGTTAAGTCGAATTATAGAGCAATTTTTGCAAAAGGTACGCGGGGAAAATTGTCGATATTGTTAATACTGTTGTTGTCACTTGGTATTGCAACGGCGCAAAAAACGCATTTTTATGACGAACCTGACGCTACTTTTCGGTCAGCGGTAGAACTATATTCAAAAGCAAAATATGGCAGTGCACAAAAACAGTTTGAGTGGGTGTTGAAAAATTTAAAGCCAAGTAATGGTTACGATTATATGCGAGAGGAAGCGATGTACTATTCGGCAATGTGTAATATCAAACTTTTTCACTCTAACGCAGACGCTCCATTTATCAGATTTTTGCAGGAATATCCGCAGAGCTCTCGCATTAGCAATATTTACTTCTCTCTCGGAAATTTTGAATATAATCTTAAGCAATATAAAAATGCTATTGACTGTTACGAAAAAGTAGATGTTAATGCTCTCACCCCTGCCGAAAAAAATGAATTTGCTTTCAGAAAGGCATATTCGCTTCTTATGCAAAAAAAATATCTCGATGCAGAAGTTCTTTTTTATTCTTTGATTGAGGAAGACACACGTTTTCGCATAATTTCTATTTATTACTACGCGTATTGTCTGTACGTGCAGGAAAAATATCAAAGTGCGAGAGTTGAGTACGAAAAGATAGAGGACGACCCATCGTTCGAGGCAATTATTCCGTATTTTATTTTACAAATTGATTACAAACAAAAAAAATATGATGAAGTAATAAATAAAGGATTAGAACTTCTGCCACAGGCAAAGGGTGAGCGCAAAACTGAAATATCTCATTTTATTGGTGATTCTTATTTTAAAAGGGGCAAGTATGCAGAGGCATTACCATTTTTGAAAACATATATACAACTGTCTTCCGAAAATCCATCTCCGTCTGATTACTACAATTTGGGCTTTGCCTGTTTCAGTATAAAAAAATACGACAGTGCTTCGTATTACTTACAAAAAGTTGCGACTCTATCCGATACTTCCAATCATCGTTTAATCCAGAGTGCGCTCTACCATTTGGGATATATTTACGCAAATTCAGGAAAAGTTCGCTTTGCAATGGAGTCGTTCAAAGATGCAGCTGCAATGGGTGATAACGCGGTGTTACAGGAAGATGCTTCGTATAATTATGCGAAGTTAATTCATCAAAAAGGTCAGGCGACCTATCAGGAAAGGATAGACGCGCTAAGAAGTTTTTTAGAAAAATATCCGACATCTGTTTACAGGAATATAGTTCATTCTTATTTGGTTGATGTGTTAATGACAACGCGAAACTATAAGGAAGCACTTGGAACACTTGCGGAAATTCCATATAAAACGGCAGAGATGAAAGAGGCGGAACAGCGACTTTTTTTTGGTAGAGGTGTAGAACTTTTTAATATGGAAGATTATGAAAATGCTCTTTCTGCCTTTGTGTCGTGCGAACAAAACAGCTACAACGATGTTTATACATCAAAGGCAATTTATTGGAGTGGAGTATGTTTGGAGCAGCTTGGCAAAAGAGATGAAGCTGTAAAATGTTACAATAAATTTTTGTCGCTTCAAGCATCTAAAGGTACGGAAGAATATGCTTACGCTCTTTTTAATATGGGTATAATTCAAATGGAGCAAAAGCAATATGCCGCAGCGGTGTTGGAATTTAATCGATTTCTGCCTCTGACACAAAATCCGATTTATAAGCGTGACGCTTCGATAAATATTGCAGACTGTGAGTTTATGCAAAAAAAATATAGTACAGCTTTTGAGGATTACGAAAAAGCGATGTCTTTTAATAGCGATAGAAACGATTACATCTTATATCAGCAGGCGTTGTGCTCTGGAGCGCTGGCAAAATATGCTCAAAAAATATCGCTTCTGAAAAAGATAGACAGGAGTCCGCTAATGCCACTTGTGTTGAATGAGCTTGGAGCGACATATATGCTTTTAGAAAATAATCTTAAAGCGGAAGATGCCTATAATGAACTTTTATCATCATACCCGAACAGCCCTCTTGTGAAAAACGCTTATATGAAAATGGGAATGATGAATTTTAATGAGGGCAGGAATAAAAAAGCACTTGAATATTTTAAAAATGTGATAGAAAAATACAATGGGACACAGGAAGCAAAACAGTCACTGCTTACGGTAAAAAATATTTATATAGCGATAAATCGTCCTGACGAGTTTTTTGATTATGCAAAAAAACTTTCGGGTGTAAAGATTGATGAACAGGAACAAGATTCTGTACTTTATCTTGCGGCGGAAAATATGTATTTAGACGGCAATTGCAACGAAGCGATTTCTTCTTTTGTGAAATATTTAACTCAATTTCCAAAAGGATTTTTTGTTGTTGAGGCATTGAATTATCTTGCCGATTGTGCGAACAAAACCGATAATAGAGTTCTTGCAAAAGAAACGTACGAAAAACTTGCGGCGATGATAGGAACTCCTTATACGGAACAGGCACTTCTTATGTCGGCAAACATGAATTTCTCCGATACAAATTATTCAAAAGCACTCGAATATTATAAAACTTTGCGCTCTGTCACTACTATCCCTGCAACTTTAGTTGCGGCGCAGTCGGGTGTCGTGCGTTCGTATTTGCAAATGAACAGAAAGAAAGAGGCTGTGGACGAAGCGCAGGCGTTGCTGAAAATGGATAATGTATCCGACAATCAAAAGGATGAGGCGAATATAGTTGTTGCACGTCTGTCACGTCAGATGGGGGACAATGAGTTGAGTGACGAAGCGTATATGCGTCTTACGTCCTCAAAAAATCCGAATTATCAGGCAGAGGCGCGTTATATTCTGATTGAGGCTATGGTGCGGGATGGTCTTCTTGTAGAGGCAGAACAAAAAATTCTTGATTATATCTCAGACGCTCCGAGCAATGATGAATATCTTGCAAAAATGTTTATTCTTTGGGCAGATATTTATCAGCAGAGAGAAAATCTGTTGCAGGCAAAGCAGACGTTGCAGAGTATAATTGAAAATTATGATGGGGAAGATTTGAAAAAAATTGCGCAAGATAAATATGATGAAATTTTACAAAAGGAAGCGGCTATTGAGGATAGAGAACGCTGGGAACGCGAAAGCAGAAGTGAGCAGAGTGCTCCTGAAATAGAGTTTCCGTCAATGTAAGAGTCAATTACGAATTACGAATTACGAATTACGGCTGACGCGGTTGCTGTTTGTGCTTGTTGTTTGTGCTTGTCGTAATTCGTAATTGAAACACAATGTTAAATGAGCGTAAATTGTAGTTAAGCCAAGCTAAACAATATTAGAAACAACAAACGCAGGGTTCGTAATTCGTAATTCGTAATTCGTAATTGATTTATGAAGTTACCCCGAAAATAAATTATAAAAGAGTTAATAAATTTAAACAGATGAAGCGAAATATTATTATTGTTTGTTTTATAAGTGCGGCGACTTTTCAAATGCAGTCGCAAGCACAAACGCCACCACAACAGGAGGTTTTTAATGAAAAAGTTGTTATTGTTGCTCCATATCAACCGTCCCTGATACAGCAGGCTGAAGCACCAGTATTCACTCCCGAAATATTTGACACATCAACTGTCACTATTACTCCTGAGAGCGATTATGTAATCTATTCCGTCCCCGAAAAGACAGAATATCCCATAGAGAATATGAAGCCCGCAAGAATTTCTGGAGAGCCTATAGATAAGCTGTTTCATCAACATTTGAAAGTTGGTTTCGGAAATTATTTAACACCACTTGCAGAGGCATATTTCAGCGTAGGACGTAACAAAAATTATGGCTTTGCAGCTTCGTACAAATACCTCGCTTCTTACGGAAAAATAAAAGAATATTCCAAATACAAATCATCTTTCAGCGACCACGAATTGGATTTGCTTGGGCATATTTTTAAGCACCCTGATTTTACCGTAACACTTGGTGCTTACTACAATTATCATCAGGTAAATTGCTATGGTGTCAATGATGATGTTGATACAACATTCGCTCACTCTTTTGATTTGAGCGATCAGCCACAACGATGGTATCAAAATTTTGGTTTCAGGGCGAAATTTGAAGACAATTCCACTTTGCCAGAACAGTGGAAATACATTGCGACAATGAGATATAACTTTAATTCCTCTGCGTGGCAATCAAGAGAAAATTCGATAGAACTTCTGGGATATATAGAAAAAAAATTGAATTATATAGACAGATATACAGATGAATTACGCGCTGGTGGTATCTTCGGATTTGATGACTATACCCACAATGCCAACACAGCGGATAATACTCACAATTCATTTATTGTGAGAGTTGAGCCGACTGTCTATTATAAATTTATGAGTTTGGAACTTCGCGGCGGACTCCGTCTATACGTATTTGATGAAAAAGCACAATTCAATCCCATCGTTGATTTAAAATATCATATTGTGGATAAAATATTAACAGCATTCCTTGGAATTACAGGCAATGTAGAGCGTAACACTCTCGAAAAAATCTCAAATGTAAATCCGTATTTACATCCGCTCACCATAGACAATCTCGCGTTTTCACAGGATAAATTTAATTTTTATATCGGCTTAAAAAGCAACATAAGTAAGAATATAGACGTTGCAGTGAAAGGTGAATTTATGCTTCGTAGCCAGATATTAAATTTTACTCAGAACCCGTATCGTGCAGGCGTGTCTTATGTGGCGTACAATGATTTTGTTCCTGTATATTCCGAAGATCTTTTTTTCTTGAAGGTAAGAGGTGAGATGAATTTTCGCTGGGACGAGCGCATTTCTTCGCATATAGAAGCGACGTACAATTACTTTGACAACATACTTTATTACACTCCCGAATTTGAAGCAAAGGCAACATTCCGTTACAACATCAGAAACAAATTTATCATAACTACAGATATGGTTGGATATACGAATATGAAAGGTCTTGACCGCAATCTGAACGAAGTGACGGTCGAAGGTGGGTTTGATTGGAATCTCGGATTTGAATATAGATTTTTCCGCCGTTGGAGTGTCTTTGCCCAGGTTAATAATTTGATTGCAAAACGCTATTTTCGCTGGTACGACTATCCGAGTTACCGAGTGAATTTTATTGTTGGAGCAACTTTCAGCTTTTAGAATTTAGAATTGGGCGTTCCCCCGCCCTCCGCCCCACAGAGCCACGCGCTGCAAAAAAGGGTTTCCGCTCCATCCCTAACGCGACCCCAACAGAAAGGTATAATTTAGAATGAAAATTTTTAATGATATAGCAGAATGGAAGAATGTACCCAACCCGATTGTTACGGTTGGGTCGTTTGACGGTGTCCACCTCGCGCACCGTTCAATAATCTCACTCCTTAATCACTACGCGGAAATTGAGCATGGCGAGAGTGTACTTATAACATTTCGTCCTCATCCCCGTCTTGTAATTCCCTGCGAAAATGATTTTAAGGAAAAATTTCGTCTTATAACAACAGAGCGAGAAAAAATGTGGTACTTGGAAGATGCAGGTCTTAAAAATGTTTTGGTACTGCCGTTTACTGAAAAATTCTCATCTCTTTCGAGTGAAGAATTTATAAAAAAAGTTGTTGTCGATGCTGTTCATGCAAAAAAAATGATCGTTGGTTTTAATCATTCCTTTGGTCACGACCGTAGCGGTGGATACGACAAAATGCTTGAAATGGGGAATAAATACGGCTTCTCGGTCGATAAATATCCCGAATACATCGTCCACGACAAAAAAATAAGTTCGACCCATATACGAAAACTTATTAAGGACGGAAAAATCACAGAAGTAAACGACTTACTCGGCTGCGAATTTATGATTATGGGAAGCTATGAAGATGGAAAATTAAAGACAGACGAGCCACATAAAATTATCCCTGCAAACGGCTGCTATCTCGCACGTGTAACCGCCGGTGGAATTATCCATTACGCCGTCTGCGAGGTGCGTGACGAAGAATGTCTTTTCCCCGACCTCTCATTCATCCCCGACAACACCTCTGCCACCGCCTGGCTCATCAAAGAATTATAAATTAGTGCGTCAGCTGTAATTGACAATTAACAACGTAATTTGTAATTGCACAAGGCGGTGGGTCGCGTTAGGGATAGTAGCGGAAATCCTTTTTTGCAGCGGGGGCGCGTGGGGTGGCAGGTGGGCGGCTCTGCGGGTGGTGGGCAAAAAAGATTGCAGCGGATAGCCCGACCCCGCCCACGAAGCTCTGCGAGGGGGCGGGGGAACGCCATAGCTTGTCAATCAATAACTTCATTTTTTCTGTTTTTGCTCTCTGTAATATCAAAAAATTATAAATCAATTGTTACTGCATTTTTGCCTGTATTTTGCGTAATATTTCTTCTAATCTTGCAGGCTTATCAAGAAATTATAAATCAACAACTCCCGCGCTATCACGCGTGGAATCGCCGTGTTAAAAGGTGTTAAGAGAAATGGTAGGATTAATGCAATTGATAATATCGCTTCAAACCTTTTGTACTTTTGCACCGTTTTCAAAAGTTAATGTTATTTGTTTTTAATCGTCCTCAATTAACGGGACATAGTTGTTGCAGACCGTACGCAAATTTATCTTCTTTTCAGGAAGTACAGTGTCGCCACCCATCAACTGTTCGTGCGCAATACGCGCTAATCTAAATCATACAGGCTCCAATTCATTACAGTTTTAAGCCTCTTTTTATCAATCTAAACAAACTAAATATTAGTTATGAAGAAATTTTTACTATTGCTATTGATTTTAGCAGCGACTTTATCGCAGGGCGTCTTAAAAGCGCAGATTTCTATTCCCGGACAACAAGGTGAAGGAAGCGGCAATATTTACAATTCAGTCGCCACACGTAATGGAAAACTTCCTGCAAAAGCTGTCGGGGATGCACTCCCAGGTCCAACTAATGCAAATAACGTATCTGTTTCAGCCAACTTTACCAATGGCGTCAATTTTATGCCTGCCAACCAGGGTGAGATTTCGCTTAGAGTGGGCGACAGATCGTTTCAGCCAATTCTAAGAGATATTAGAGGCTTTCCAGTAAAACAGGTCGGCAAAATATACGCAGGTGCTTTCCAGATAACACCTAATCCGTATGAGATAAAAGGAAAGATAACTGTTAATGGCGGTGTTTTGACGATTAGTAATGTGGTATTGAAACTTGTTGTTAATATTAATGACACGACTGTGGTACCAATAAATCCTGACGGGACGTATCTGGCAGAAGTGTTCGGATCGGATAATATAGTTTTATTTCCGTCATGTTTGCCGGGTTACAGCATTGACCGCGCATTTTACAAATACAGTAATGTTTCATCAAATTACTCTGACCAGAACTTTACTTATACAGCTAAGAAATTCAATATCGGCGGCACAATAACCGTGTCTGGTGGTCCCCGAACAGTATCTGAAGTTACTAAAATAAATTACACCGAACAGGGTGTTTCCAAAACGGCAACAGTTACGAATGGTAAATACAATTTTAATGCAGACACAGGCACTTTGATTGTAATAACTCCTGTTCCTTTGGCAGGCTACGAGGTTACAACAAAACCCGATAGCTTTAATGTTACAGGAAACGCAACGGATAAAAACATTATCTATACTGCCAGAAAATTCGATATTAGCGGTACTGTTACGGTTAATGGAGGATTGAAAGTTCCTGATGATGCCACTATCAGTTATACTGTGAATGGCGGTCAATTGCAAACTGCTGCTGTTTCGGGCGGCATTTATACATTTAAGGCAGATACAGGCGCGGCGGTAGTAATAACTCCTAACCCTTTGATGGGATATACAGTTACTGCAACGCCCAATAACTTTACCGCTGTGAAGAATGTAACGGATAAGAACGTTGTTTACTCTGTAAAAAAATACAGTGTTAGCGGTGAAGTATCTATCAACGGTGGTTCAAAAACGTTCTCTGATATTCCCGATTTACAGGTGTCCATTAAAGGTATCCCAAAAACAATAAATGTTAATGATGTCAATGGAAGCTATACTGTAAACGATATTGACTCTGGTTTTTCGGTGACGGTAGCACTTGTTCATCTGACAGGCTATACCGAGTCAGCACCTGTTGCTATTTCTTCGCTCACCGAAAATAAAACGTTCCAAAATTTGTCTTATACGGCAGTACAGTATAGTGTTTCAGGTACGGCAACAGTGGAAGCTGGCTGCAATACACTCGCCGACTTGATAGACATGAGATATAAAGTGAACGGACTACCTGCTTCGGGAATTGCGATAAACGTAAATCCGAGCACAGGGCAGATAGGTCCTGTTTTAGTTGATTCGGGTGCTCGAGTTGTTTTCTATAAACAACCATTGGCAGGCTATAATGTTTCTCGAGACAGCGCAGTTGTTTCAGCAGTGAGTGCACCGGTAACGAATATGGATTTCGATTATACTTTGCAGAAATTTTCTGTGGGTGGAAATATCAATATTGAAGCGGGCGGAACTTTAGCATGTGCCGCAATAGCGGGTACTTACTCAATCAATAATAAAGCACCGCAAGCTCTGCCTATAGATTGCGGAAGCAATACTTACAAAATTCTGAATGTGCCCTATTGTGCGCGTGTCGCAGTAAAACTTAATGAGGCGGCAGGCTATTATTTGACAGGTGATTCTGTAATAACATCATCTCTAACAGGTGCTATTACAGACGGAAACTTTGATTATAAACTAAATCGTTACAGCATAAAGGGTAAATTAAGTTTTGCTGACCCCGGTATTGATATAAACAATATATCGCCATTTCGGTATTCGATAAACGGAGTGGTAAATGTAGCAACGGTCAATAGTGCCGACAGTACATATACTATCGCGAACGTACCATATAATGCGTCCGTACGTATTATTCCATCTGTTGGTACGGACTATTATGCCGTTCCAGACACTATTGAGTTCCCGTCAGTAATTGCTGACGACTCAACAGCGAATGTAACTTATTATAGAAATCGGTTGCAATATTATGGGCAAGTGGTTATCAATTCTGGCAGCCACCTCACTTATGCAGCTAATTTCGGTATTCAATACAGAATTAACGGTGGTAGCTGGAATAACGTAGCTGTGAATACTTCAACCGGTGCTTTCTCGGTTTTGGACATCGTATATGGCAGCTCCTTAGAGGTCAGCTACGGTAATGTAGGGTGTTATGCAAGGAGTAAAGATAACTCCTCATGGACATCAGTTACAAACGTAATTCGTGATACGATAAGATATACGCCGGTTATTTACAGCATTGCAGGTAATGTATCTGTCATTAAAAATGCTTCATCGGTCATTAATTCGATGGGCAGGGATCGTAAGATATATTACAGCATAAATGGAGGTGCTGCAAACTTCGTTACGGCTGATGCAACCACAGGGCATTATTCCATATCGCCCGTATATTGCGGTTCTAAAGTGGTACTTCGTGCAGAAGAACCTGTCGAGTACGGCTATAAGGTAGGACCTGACAGTATTGTGATACCATCTATCACTAATGACGAAATATACCAAAACTTCACTTACAGGGATACAACAACTAAGGTGAAAAATCTTGCTGTTTCAGGAAAAGTGATTGTAAACGGTGGCACGATGTCGGCGGCAGGTGTGGATATTTTTTATAGAGTAGGAAATACTTTAAGAGCACCTGTATATTCTGCTTCGGATCACTCTTATATATTGACTGATATTCCTTACGACAGCACAGTCATTATCTATCCTGTTGTAAAGACAGGCTACACTGTTTCTGGCAACATTATATTGCCGAATGTACATGATACTATTATAAACCAAAATATCATTTACACTGTTAATACGTCTTCCGTTAGCGGTCTTATAACATGGAATAACGTGGTAAATTCTACGTTGAACTCAGGTATAATGTCAAGCCTGCACTATATAGACAATAGCGGAAAACGTCAGAATTTACATTTTGAACCTTCTACCGGTATATACAGTATTTCGGATATTCCCTACGGTAGTACTGTTCGCTTAGTAGTTCCAGAGAAAAAAGGTTATTTAGTCCAACCGAACGATACTGTAACGATAAGTAATATCACCACTTCTGTTTTCGGTGAAAATATCAATTACGCTTACTTATATACTGCTTCGGGCAAGGTGACAATCGATGATGGAAACGGTATTTTTAGTTTCGCCGATATTAAAGGTATGACTTATAGTATTGCTGGTGGAGAACGTAAGCCGATAACGGTTAGCAGTAATGGAAACTATACTATCTCCGAGAAAATTCCGCACGGACAGAGTCTTGCCGTATATGCGCAGACAGTGCCGAGCCACAGTTTGAACAAGACACAGTATATCTCAAATTCTGTGACGGCAACTCCAAGTGTGAGCGACCTCACATTCAATTACACTCTGAATAAATATTCCTTATTTGGAAAGCTCGTATTTATAGGCGGTAATGCCACGTACAAAGATGTTACATTACAATATCGTATCAATGGCGGTGCTTTGCAGAGTTATAATTTGAAAGACGAAAATTATAGTTTTACCAATTTGCCTTATGGAACGAGTGTTGTTGTAGTTCCGTCCCCATTAGACAGATATAATTTAGCGTTGGACAGTCTGATTGTTCCTGCTTTGACTGTGAATAAGCCTGACCAGAACCTGTGCTATATCTACGATACCATGCGTCAGCACTCTATAGAGGGACACGTAGTAGTTGTTGGTGGTACTTTGAGCGACTCAGGTATTCCTGTCGCCTGGACTTCCGATGGGCAGGGGCGTGCAGATGTCTTGACACAACAGAATGGTATCTATTCGATACCTGCGGTATCAGGACGTGGCAGGATTGTACTTCGCCTGTACCCGATAGACGGCTATGTATGCAGCCCAGACAGCATTGTGCTTGGTCCTATTATGAGCAATATGCGTGCTGAACCGTTTATTCTCACAAGCCTTTCGGCTAAACGTTTGACGGCAACAGGACATGTAGGAGTAATAAATAGTGGTCAAGGCAATTTGGGAGTGATGGGAAGAAAAATATCGTGTTATATTGATGGAGTATTTTCTCATGAAATAGAAACTTTTTCTGATGGTGGTTATGTGGTAGAGAATATTCAATACGGTAGTAAGTTAGAACTTGTTCCTCGTGTTGAAAATAATTATTTAGTTTCTGCCGAGCGAATTGTTATCAACTCCCTGACAACCGATACAACCAATCTGAATTTTATTTATTCGGATGCCCGCCAGAATAACTATACTGTAAGCGGTACGGTGCATGTTGATAAGGGATATGATGTAGGTCGGGACATTACTGCGCTTGTGATTAATTACCAAAAAACTTATATGGGGACATCTTCTCTTGGTGTCACATATCCTGACGCAAGCGGTAATTACAGTATCACAGATGTATATAGAAGTACGGATATAAAGATTTATCCACAAAATGTCTTAGGCTATACACTTTTCCCCGATACGATAGCACTCGCTAATATAAAGGAAAATAAAACACATCAGGACTTTGTCTATACTCATTCTACTTCGGACAGTTTGAGTATTACCGGTACAGTTCGCACAAATTCCAATTACGACCTTACTAAGGTAAATATATCTGTGAAAGTTAATGGAAAGTTACTGACACGAAATCCGTTGGCAGACGGCACATACAGCATAAGAGGTATTCCAAAAGGTGCTTCCGTTACAATTGTTCCAGCGGCGATAGTGAACTATACAATAACGCCTGACACAATATCTATAATGTCTTTGAGAGAGTCGAAGTCAAATCAGGACTTTTGGCTTGAACATACAGACTTGAAAAACTCTTATATCATCAGCGGCTCGGTGAGCATTACTCCGCAAGGCAGTACAAGTGTCACAGTCGTAAATTACAGTCTTAACGGAGCAAATACCCAGACTTCTACTGTTGGCGCAGACGGTCGTTATTCGCTGCCTCCTGTTAATGCAGGCACCAATGTAAAAGTATGGTTGCCCGACATCGCAGGATATTCTGCTTTTGCCAAGAGCATCACTTTAACAAATGTGCAGCAAGATCATCCTGATGTCAATTTCATATATATAAAAGACGATGTCCTGCGCAATAATGTATTCGGCAGAGTTTATATATTAGGTGGCACAATTCCTGTTGAGAATAGAATTGTTCGCTACAAAACAGGAGTAGGAAAATGGAAGTTTGTCGCAACGGTGACAGACGGCTCTTATGTTATCTCCGACCTTGCAATAAATACAAATTTGCGTATAGAACCTGTATCGGAAGTAGATTTGCAAGCCTACAAATTAGCACCTGCTTCAAGAAATATTACGGTAAAAGAGGACATCACAGGACAGGATTTCGTTTATAGCATAAAACGGTATTCCATAAAAGGTACTGTTAATATTGAGGATGGATGGCTCACATTAGACAGCCTGAGCAATAAACTGAAATATAAGGTGGACGGTAATCCATTACAACTATTAGGCTTGAATGTTGCTACAGGTGAGTTTGAGATAGGTGAGATTGCTTATGGATCTAAAATAACGATGCATTATTATAAAAAGACGCATTACGTTATAACGCCGTCATCTATGGTGTTCAACTCTGTGAAAGATTCCATTAAGGACGCCAATATCACGTACTCATTAGAACGTTTCAATCTTTCGGGTGGGGTAGCTATGTCTGATACTTCACTGCCTCCCGCATATAATTATATCAACAAAGTGTTTGCCAAAGTCAATCATGGTGCATTAGTTTCACTTCCTGTTGGAGTAAACAATCTCTACAACAGAGATACTCTGCCTTATGGTACACACGTAGTGCTATATCCGATGTCTATAGCAGGCTATACGGCTTTCCCCGACAGTATTGTGATAGACGGTGTAGATAAAGACACTTCAAATAACAATTTTACATATTCAAGTGCAACTTACCGCGTAGCAGGACATTTTTCGATGGCTACAGGAAGTCCCTCAATACTATCTTCTTTGAAAGAGATAGAATATACTGTCAATGGTGGTCACAGGATAAAAGACACCGTAGTAAACGGCTATTTTGAAATACGAAATCGTCGTTATGGCGAAAACATTACATTATATCCACCCGTTATAGCAGGCTATGTTGCTACGCCAAATTACTTGGTTGTGGCAGGACTTTCCGAAGATACGCTTAATAATAATTTTGTTTACAGTATAAATCGCTTTGATATTTCTGGCAGGGTTACTATCAGCGGAGGCAATCTCACGTACTCAGGTATGGGTGATTCAGTTTACTACCATATACGGGATGGTATCACAAGAAAGATTGCCATAGACGGTTCTGGAAATTATGCCATTACTAATGTGCCGTACGGTACAGGCATATCTATATGGGTACCGACTGTTGCAGGATATACAATTGCTCCGACTGACACAATTAGAATAAGTTCGGTGACGACTTCTTTAACAGACGAAAACTTTAACTATACTATAAAATCATTTAGAGTTTCAGGTAACGTTACCGTGAAAGGTGGCACACTTGCTATCAAGTCATTAAATTATAAAATCAATGGTATTAGTGGTGTTGCTACGGTTTATTCAGACGGCGGTTATGTGATTTCTACAAATGTTCCTTTCGGTTCGCGTGTTGTTATTACCCCTGCTCAACAAACAGGTTATACGCTATCTTCCGACAGTTTGGTTATTGCTTCTATTGAGCAGGACAGTCTGAAAAACGATATTACTTATACCGTAAAGCCATGTCCTGTATTTGGTAAGGTAAGCATTACAAACGGTGTTCTAACACTTTCCGAGTTAGGTGTTGTTTATTACACGATTAATGATGGAGCAGTGAGAGCGACTGTTATTGACTCCACGACAGGTGCTTATGTAATTCCAGAAGCAGTGTATGGCAACAAGGTAGTGATTATGGCAGCCGCATACACAGGCTACGATATTACGCCTGCCGTTCAGATAACATTCAGCGCACTTACCGACACCTCGCGTAACAACGACTTCGTTTATACTTTGAAAAAATCAAGTGTGTCAGGATATATCACCGCTAACGACAACATGAAGCTGTCGGACGTTCCGATATACGTCAATATGGATGGTGCACTTGATACCATATATACAGTGGCGAATGGTCGCTTTAAAATATCAGATATTCCTTTTGGTGCATCGCTGGTACTTACCCCTTCAATTGCGGACTGTTATGTAGTCAGTCCTCTATTCAAGAACGTATTTAATGTTACGGCTTCGATAGATCTTTATGATGTCTTCCGTTATTCGGTGAATACATATACGCTACGTGGCGCGGTTTCAGTAACGAATGGTGGCTTATTATCTTCTAATGACAGAACGGTTTATTACACAATAAACCATAATAATATGGAAGTTAAAGACAGTGTTTATACTAAATCAGACGGTAGTTTTACGATTGATGACATTCCCTGTGGCTCGTCTGTTGAGCTTACACCGAAAGCAGAGTCAGGATATAGTGTGACACCGAAATCTCTACTTGTAACTAATGTGACCAATAATATTGACACAGGTCTATTTATATATCGCTTTACAAATCGCAGTATTCATGATGTCTTTGGCACAGTATCTGTGATAGGTGGTGCGCTTTCCAATGCAGGATTAGACGTAAATTACAGTATCAATGGTGTGCCACAGACTCCGGTAAAAACAGGTGCAGGTGGTGCTTATGCACTCTTGAACATCTATGACAGCAGTCGTGTAGTTGTCACCTTGCCTGCCAAGGTTAGTTATGTGGCTTTGCCTGACAGCTTAGTGATAAATACGCTCATCGGTACAATGCACAATCAGAACTTGGTATATGTTTGTGCAGACTCTGGTACATATACGGCAAGTGGTCGTGTATTTATTGACGGCGGTGCGCTCGACTTAACTGCTGTAAATTTGAGTTACAGTATCAATGGCGTATCAATGCCTTCGAGTATTAGACCCTCAAGCAATGGCGACTACACTATCTCCAATTTGCCGTTTAACAGTAATGTTGTTATCAAGCCTTCGATGGAAACTAACTATAAAGTTTCTCCTGACAGCATTGCTATCGCTTCTCTGCGTGGCAATACAAACGGTCATGACTTTGTTTATACTTCTGTTCCAACTCCTGCGACTGTTTCGTGGCTTGGTATGGTCGAAGTACGTGGCGGCTCACAGTCCGCAGGTAATATCACTGTTAATTACTCAATTGATGGTGGTGCTGCTGCGAGCGTGCTGACCGAAGCAGACGGTCGTTATAAGATTTCAAATATTGACACCGGCAAACGAGTTAGTGTGTGGATAGATGCAGCAACTTATCCTGATTATGCAATTACTCCTGACAGCATCAAAAAAGCAGCTGTTTCGACTTCCGTAATAAATGCCGACTTCCTGTTAGAATACAGGTTGAGTGTGGATATTTCGGGTACTGTTTCTTTTGCAGGCGACAGTGGCTATATGTCTGTGCATAATAAGGTGATTTATTACGCTATCAATGGTAACAATATAGATTCCGTTTATACCGACAAAGCAGGACAGTGGGTTATTACTAATGTTCCGCGTGGCAGCGAGATAACGATTACTTCCGAAACGATAGACGGTTATGTAGTTAGCCCAACAAGTTTGGTTATACTGAATGTGGTTCGTTCGTACAAAGATATCAACTTTGTCTATACGGCTTCTGGTCTTAAAACATTTGTTGTCACAGGCAATGTTGCTGTTACCGGAGGTCCTCTTTCGGTAGTCGGTATAAAAATACCTTACACTGTCAATGGCGTAGCCGACACAGTAATTACACGTTCGGACGGCAGTTATGTTATACCCAACTTGCCCTACAAGTCAAAAGTAGTGATTACACCTCTACCTGTGGATGACTATGCCGTAGCTCCGCAAGCACTTACTTTCAATTCTTTGGATGCCAATGAAACAGGAGTTATTATTTACACCTTCCTCGCCGTGCGTCTGTATGATATTGGCGGTTTAGTTATTGTCTCTGAGGGTAAACTATTGCCAGAGCAGACGACCGTAAGCTACACTGTGAACGGTGTTGCAAAGCCTGCTGTTCCTGTAACTCAAAATGGCAGCTATATTATTACAGGACTGTCTTATGGCGACAGTGTTGCAGTAATCTCGGCAGATAAAGTCGGCTACACGGTATCGCCCGCAAATTATATAATTGATTCGATAAAGAACTTCCGTAATGATTTGAACTTTGTTTACACGGTAAAATCTTATCCGATATTTGGTAAAGTAAGCATTACCGGCGGTAGTTTGGCACTTTCGACAGTAGGTGTAGTTTACTACAATATCAACGGCGGAGAAACACAGGCAGCGGTTATCAACCGTGCTACCGGTGAGTACAAAATTCTCGGTGCGGTATATGGTGATACCATAAAAATTACAGCACCCGAATGTGCAGGCTATAAGATTATGCCAGACTCGGTTATCAATATCTTCGCACTCTCCGATACTTCGCGTGGCAATGACTTTAACTACAATTTTGACCAAATTATACTAAGCGGTTACATCACTTCTGACGGCAGCATGAGTTTGACAGGTGTTCCGATATATGCAGAAGTAAACGGTGTACGCGATACGGTATATACTTTGGCAGGTGGTTTGTTTACAATACTTAATATTCCCGAAGGTGCGTCAGTACGACTCACTCCTTCAACAAATGACTGTTATGCAGTCAGCCCCTCGTTCAAGAACATATCTGACGTGAGAGCATCCTTGAATACAGGTAATGTGTTCCATTACATAGCACGCACCTACACGTTACGCGGAGCAGTTTCCGTAACGGGTGGCGCACTGCCTGTTTCAGACCGCACTGTTTATTACAGCATCAACGACAATGGTTTGATCACTAATGACAGTATCATTACGGCATCAGACGGAAGTTATAACATCACAAATATTCATTGCGGGTCTTCCATCACGCTCACTCCGAAAGTAGAACGTGAATATAATGTAACTCCTGCAAGTTTAGCAGTGTCAAATATCACTTCCAACATAGACACAGGCTTATTTATCTATCACTTCACTAATTACAGTCAGCACGACATCACAGGTACTATATCTGTGATTGGCGGCAGGCTCTCTGCTTCTGGTTTGACTGTTAATTACTCTGTTAATGGTAGCACTTCGAGTGTTACTACTGCTGCCGATGGAAGTTATGTAATTCCGTCTGTTCGGCATGGCAGTAGTGTGTTGATTAGCGTGCTCGTCAGGACAGGCTATCTGGCTTTGCCCGACAGCATATCAATAGATACGCTTGTGAGTGCGTTGTCTAACCAAAACTTTGTATATATTTCTACAGACTCTGGTATATATACGGCGAGTGGTCACGTATTTATTGACGGCGGTGCGCTTGATGTAAAGACTGTAACTTTGAATTACAGCGTTAATGGTGTATTGATGCCTTTTGGTGTTAAACCGTCCAATAATGGTGATTACATCATCTCTAACTTACCGTTTGGCAGTCGTGTTGTTATCAAGCCTTCGGCAGAAACTAACTATACGGTTTCCCCTGATAGTAATACTATTGCTTCTTTGCGCAGCAATATAAACGGTCAAGACTTTGTTTATACTCCTGTTCCAGTTCCTGCGACTGTTTCGTGGTACGGTATTGTTGAAGTAAACGGCGGACCGCAGTCTGCAAGCGGCATCACGGTTAATTATTCAGTTGATGGTGTTGCTTCGAGCGTTCTGACAGGTGCTGACGGTCGTTACACTATAACAGGCTTAACGGTGGGCAAACGAGTTAATGCGTGGATAGACGCAGCAACTTATTCCGAATATGCCATCACCCCCGACAGCATAACAGAAGCACCTCTGGCAAATTCTAAAGTAAATGCCGACTTCCTGTTAAAATACAAGTTGGATGTGAACATTGCAGGTACGGTTTCTTTCACACCGTCAGGACAGTCGGTAAATAACCGTAAAGTTAATTACGTGATAGACGACACTGTTTTCGGTGCTGTTTATACAGACGTGGCAGGTCAGTGGATTATCCCCAACGTTCCGCGTGGCAGTGACGTTTTTGTTACAGTTCCTGAAATAGAGAACTATGTTTCACCACACGACTGGTTGTTGGTCAATGTAGATCGCTCTATCAGTAATGTTCATCTTGTTTACACGTCCGTTACACTTAAAACATTCTCTTTAACAGGCTATGTGGCTGTGACGGGTGGCACTCTCTCTGCGGCGGGTATTCCAATTCCTTATACCGTAGATGGTGTTCTTCATACAGACACCACAAGAGCAGACGGAAGTTATGCTATTTACGGTCTGCCGTATAAATCCAATGTAGTAATTACGCCGATACGGATGTCTGAGTATGAAGTATCACCAAGATTGGTAAACTTTGACTCCATACAGGTTAATCAGACTGCAAATATCCTCTACATACATCACTCCTTAGTTAAATATACTATCAGTGGTTTGGTAACGGTAGCAGACGGCAGTTTACGTCCCGAAGAAGTAGTGATAAATTATACGGTAAACGGTGCGCCTAAATCAGTCGTTGTGGCTGCGAACGGCAACTATTTTATTGATAGTTTACCGCGTAACGCAAAGGTTGTACTCACTCCCGAAAAGAAGAACGGTTATTCCGTCACACTGTCAGAAAGAGTGTTCGATTCAGTGCAGGACTTTTACAGGAACATAAACTTTGTTTATACATCAACTGCTAAAAACTGCCCTGTATCAGGTAAAGTAAGAATTACAGACGGAAGTCTGACACTCTCGCAAGTAGGTGTAGTTTATTACAACATCAATGGCGGGAAAACCCAGTCTGCCGTAATAAACACCACAACAGGAGAATATTCTATCAGTAACACAATGATAGGCGACACAGTAACAATTACAGCACCTGTGTTCGCGGGCTACACTGTAAGCCCGAATGTGAATATTACAATCAATTCGCTTGCCGATACATCTCGTGGCAATGACTTTACCTACCACTTAAACTATTTGTCATTGAGCGGTTATATCACAATGAGCGACAGTTCTAATCTGGCAGGTATTCCTGTGCATGTAAATGTTGATGGAACTCCTGACACTGTATATACTGTGGCTAACGGCTTGTTTACCGTTACGGATATTCCTTTCGATGCGACTGTGGTGCTTGATGCTGGTGTTTTAGGTTGTTACTCTGCCAGCCCGACTTACAGGATAGTAAAGAATGTAAGAGATACGGTAAAATTAGGTAATGTGTTCCATTACATAGCCCGCGAGTACTTCGTGTATGGCTTCGTTTCCGTAACAGGTGGTAATATGTCTGCTTCTGCACGTACTGTTTATTATGCGATAAACAACAACGGCGTTATAATTAACGACAGTGTTACTACTGATAAGGACGGCAGCTATTTTGTAACTAATATTCGCTGCGGTTCTTCTATTACACTCACTCCAAAAGCAGAGCAAGGATACGATGTAAATCCTTCTGGCTTAACAATATCTGATATTAATTCCAATACGGAAGCGAGTATGTTCGTTTATCACACAAATACAGGTAGCCTTTATGATATTTTCGGTACCGTATCTGTAATGGGCGGCACGCTTTCTGTGTCAGGCTTGACTGTTAATTATTCTACCGACAGCGTTACTTCGAGTGTTACTACGGCAGATGACGGCAGCTATGTAATAGCAGCTGTTCACAGAGGCAGTAAGGTGACTGTCAGTGTTCCATATAAAGTCGGCTACACTGCCTTGCCTGACAGCATATTGATAGATACGCTCAGAAGCACGTTATCCAATCAAAACTTTGTATATGTTTGTGCAGACTCTGGTAATTACAGCGTGAGTGGTCGAGTATTTGTTGATGGTGGTACGCTTGACGTAACGACCGTAACTTTGAAATACAGCGTTAATGGCGTTTCGCCCGATACTAACGGCGACTATACTATAAAGGGTGTGCCGTTTGGCAGCCGCGTTGTGATTATACCTTCGGCAAAGGCGAACTATACGGTTTTCCCTGATAGCATTACTATCACTTCTTTGCGTAGCGATTTGACAGGTCAGGACTTTATTTACACTCCTGTTCCAACTCCTGCGACTGTTTCGTGGCACGGTACTGTCAAGGTACACGGAGGCTCACAGTCCGCGAGTGGTATCACTGTTAATTACTCGGTTGATAGTACTGTTTCGAGTGTTCTGACAGGTGCTGACGGTCGTTATACCATAACAGGTCTGGCAGTCGGCAAGCGAGTTAATGCATGGATAAATGCAGCAACTTATCCCGATTACACAATCACTCCTGACAGTATTATAAAGGCACCTCTTGTAACCTCCGTAGTGAACGCTGACTTCCTGTTAGACCACACAAATAGCATTGATATTTCGGGTACTGTATCTTTTGTTCCCAGCGCGTCCACAAGTGCGTCGATGTCTGTTTCAGGTCGCAAGGTTGATTATAGTGGTAGCGTTTCAGGCTCTGTTTATACAGACGCTGTGGGACAATGGACTATTCCTGATGTGCCGAAAGGCAGCAATATCCTTGTAACTGTTCCCGATGTAGTTGGTTATGTCACACCTGCTGCTGTGTCGCTGACAAAAGTAGCAGACGATATTAAGAATGTTCATCTGATTTACACCGACACTGCTGTTAAGACGTATGTCATAACAGGTTATGTGGCAGTAACAGGTGGCTGGCTCTCGGCATCCAATGTCAAAATCCCATACACTCTTGGCGGAGTATCGGATACTGTCATTACGCGTGCAGACGGCAGCTACATGATTTTGAAAATACCTTATAAATCTGACGTTGTAATTACCCCGCCTGTTGAAAATGGATATGATGTAATGCCGTGGTCTGTAAGTTTCAACTCCATACAAAAGGATAATATGGTTAATATCATTTACGTTGAACAGTCCTTAATGCGTTATGCAGTTAGTGGCTTGGTAACGGTAGTGTCCGCGAGAGGCAACTTACGTCCTGAACAGGCAGTAATCAACTACTCAATCGAGGATGTAGCGCAAACTGCGGCGACAGTTTCTCCAAGCGGTAATTATCTTATAGGTAGAATACCACGCAATTCAAAAGTAGTACTTAGACCTGAGAAAAAGGCGGGTTACACCGTTACTCCGTCCGAAGTAATATATGACTCCATACACGAATTTTACGGTGATGTAAACTTCGTTTATACCGATACTAATTATGTTGCCGGAGCAGACACTTCCGCTCCACACGCAGTAAGTATATCGGTAAATGGTGTGCCAATCATGATTGACGACACAATGGAATATACATTACCTTGCGGCTCGGATACGATTGTTATTGCAGTAGCGCATGATACAGGTATGTACTGCCCTTATGGTAAAGTGATAACCGATATTGTCCGTTCGGGTTCATATACTAAGACGTACGGAATTACAGTAGTTAATCCTACAGCTTATGGCGACACTGCAAAGACTTATACGTTGCATATCAGGAAACGTTTTGAACTGTATGATATTGTCGAGGAGCGTTACAACAATGCCCTTGTAGTAATTAACAATCCGTCTGTAAACGGTGGCTACAGCTTCTCCGAATATACATGGTACAAGTCTGAAACGAAAAACGGTTTGGGTTCTGTTATAGGGACAAAGCAGTACTATTCGGCAGGTCCTAACGAGAAGAACTTACTGAATGAGGAAGTATATTATTACGTTGTTTTGCGTGAAGCGAAATTAGGTATGGAACAGACGTGCTCTGCCAAGGTAGTTTTGCGTGGCGATGTTAAGTCATTAGCTGTTTATCCAAACCCGGCTCCTTCTCGCAATAAGATATACGTGACAGGCTTGGAGGGTTATGATGGCAATGCAGCTGTGTCTATCTTCGATATGCAAGGTCGTGTGATGTTTACAGGACATATATCGGATATTTTGGGAGGCATTTATGCTCCTGAACGTGCAGGAATGTACTTATTAAAAGTTGTATCCGAAGATGGAACAGCCAAAGCAGTAAAATTTGTAGTAAAATAAAATTATAAGAATATGAAACAATTTTCAGTAAAGATTTTGTTTGTAGCCGTCATCTCACTCTTGACCTTGTTGCCTTCACAGGCAGCAGGGGGTAAGGGGGAGCTTTTGATAGGCGGTAATGGCGGAGTGTCTTTGTTTTCGCTCGGCAATAAAACGACCTTAGGCACTTCTCAATTGGGCTTAAACTATGGCTTTGGTTTGGAATATAACGCGAATTTATTCAGCAACAGGAAGTTTGGCTTAGGTCTTGTGATAGGTGTCAAATACCGCTCTTTGAGTGGTACTGTGACTCTTGATAATTTTTCTCAGGACAAAGCCTTAAACAAAGAGATAGACGGAGCAATTATTCGGAATAATTTCGAGTTTTATGCCGACATCAAAGGTTATAAGAGTACTAACACTTTGTCCTACCTGCAATTTCCTGTTTATTTTCGTGAGATGTTTTACATTTCGCGTGGTTGTGCATGGTTTCTGGAGGAGGGTGTCAATCTTGGTTATGGCTTGAAAGGCAGGACAGAGAACACGATAGATCAACTTAGGACTCGTGGTTATTTTCCTGAGGCGAATGTATCCATTGATGACATCAAATTCAGGGGTTTTGGTTCTTGGAATAACATTTCGTTTTCTAATGAGAGCAAGCTCAACTTTGCTGCTGATGCTCATTTAGAAACAGGTGTCAAGGTGCATTTCGCAGGCTTTGGTGTAATTTATATAGGCATTTATGCTGACTATGCTTTACTGCAAAGTTACAAAGAGGTGTCCTCTGGCGATTTTGGTGGAGATTTGGTACAATATCAGACGGACAAGCCGGGCGAATTTAAGTATGCTCCGTCGTTATACAAAAGCAAGTATGGTGACAGCAGGCTTCATCCCCTTTCGTTTGGTTTGAGTTTACGTTTAGGTCTTAACTTCGACAGAATGTCGCTTGGCAACGGTAGACCGATGTACGAAGACAGACACTAATCAATTACGAATTACGAATTACGAAAACCAACAGCCGTCACGGGCACAAACAATAATTAACAATTAACAATTGACAATTAATAAAGCGTATGAAAAAAATAATAATATGTTTAGCATGTGCACTACTTGTAGTTTTCACAGCTTTTGGTGCTCCCAGAAAGAAAGATGTTTCGGAAGCCGAAACAACTCAAAATCTTCTTTATCGTCAATCTTTGGATCTCTATAAAAAGGGTAATATCGAGCAGGCAAAGGCAATTTGGAAGCAGACAATGGATGTTTCCACAACCGATGTTACTCAGCGGGCACGCATGACTTCTCTTTTGCAAATGGCAGAATATGCCGAGAAAAAGATTGCAAATCCTGAGGATGTAGAGCGCAAAATGATTTCCGCCAGCGATACAGGTTCAGCTGATGTAGCACCTCTCGCGACAGGTGATGAATTGACGATTTACTTTACCTCTCGCCGCAAAAACCCACTTGGTGAAAAGATGTATAAGCAAAGAGGTATTTATGCCGATAATGTATATCGTGCCACACGTACTTCTTATACAAGTAATGAGTGGGAAGTTGAGCTTTTAGGTCCTCCTGTAAGCAGCCATGACCACGATGGCACTGCTGGTATTTCCGCTGACGGACGTAATATTTTTGTCTATAAAGGGTCTTCTGATTTCGGTTTTTTTGAGATGGATCCTATAAAAGGCACTGTCTATATGGATTTGAAAAAGAAATATCCAAGTTTAAAATTAGGTGATGCTCACATCAGTTCTATTGCTGTCAGCGAAGACGAAAGAATTGTAATCTATTCTGCCTACGAGTTGGAGGGTGGCTACGGTGAGTCTGATTTATGGCTTGTAGAAAAGGATGTTTATGACGGCTCGTACGGCGAGCCTGTAAACTTAGGTCCAACCATAAATACGTTGAGAGATGAGATTTCAGTTTCCATGACTCCTGATGGCAAGACAATTTTCTTTGCTTCTGACGGACATCCGACAATGGGTGGCTATGACATTTATCGTTCAAGGCGTATAGGCGACAGCGTTTGGGAGACACCTGTTAATTTGGGTCATCCGATAAATACTACTGCCAATGATATTTATTATTTTTCTGTGGCTACCAATCCCAAGCATGGTTATTATTCTTCTGAAAATCCCTATTCAAAAGGTGTTTACGATATTTATTATGTAGATATTTTGAGCGATATTTTGTCTGATACAGAGAAGGCAGCTATGGAGAAAGCTGCTGCTGATAAGGCAGAGGCGGAGCGTTTAGAGAAGGAGCGTATAGCTCTTGAAGCACGAAAGCAAACTGAGAGCGAGGCAAGAAAGCGTGAGGAGAAGTTAAAGGCAGAGGCTGCTGCTCGTGACGCTGCGGCAAGGGAGCGTGAGGAACAGTTAAGATTGGCTGCTGCTCTTCGTGAAGCTGAAGCCGCTGCTCGCGAAGCACAAATGAAAGCTGATTATGCAGCTCGTGAGGACAGCATAAAAAATGCTGCTGCAAATCGTGAAGCCGAGCTATTAGCTAAAAAGGGCTATCAGGATATAAATTCTTTGACTGATGTAAAGGTTGGTGACAAAGTTATCTTGAAGAATGTATTTTTTGAGATAGGTAAGGCAACTATTTTACCTGAATCTTATGCCGAATTAGAGAAAGTATATGTTCTGTTGGTGAATAATCCCAATATTAGACTTGAGGTGTCTGGTCATACCGACAACACCGGCAGGCGAGCTACTAATATGAAATTATCTGAGGGTCGTGCGCAGAGCGTGACAACTTATTTGAAAGCTAAAGGCATTAATCCGGGACGTTTATCTGTCAAGGGCTATGGTCCCGATGTTCCAATCGAAAGCAACGAATCAACTCTTGGACGCTCCTTAAACCGCCGTGTTGAGTTTATTGTGATAAAATAGCAAATCAATTACGAACTACGAAATCAATTACGAATTACGAATTACGAATTACGAATTACGAATTACGAACCCAACGGTTGTTGTTTTTACCGCTTGTCTGGCTTGATTTAATTGCGATTTAGTTCAATTACGAATTACGAGAACCGACAGTCATTATATGCACAAACGATATGCACAAGTAACAACCGCGTCAGCAATAATTGACAATTGACAATTGACAATTAACAATTGACAACGTATTGATTTTTTCGGGGTTGAATGGAGCTTTTACACGCAGGTAATTTTCGGTGTAGCCAAACATAAATTTCTCTTTTTTGTCAGCGTGTCCTTCCCAAAGGACAGTTACATCCTGCCCCTCAAATTTCTTGCAAAAACTTTCTTTTTTTGATTGCGAAAGTTGATGTAACTTTTCACTCCTGCGTTTACGTTCGACAGCGGTATTTACAGGTGTTATGCGCGAAGCTAACGCTTCAGGTCTGTTGGAATATGTAAAAACATGAAGTGCCGAAACAGGCAGAGATAGCAGAAACTCGTACGTTTCGTTGAACAGTTCTTCTGTTTCGGTGGGAAAGCCGACAATAACGTCCGCAGCAATGAAAGCATGCGGGATTTTACTGTGAATTTGATTTACTTTTTCTGCAAATAATTCACGTTTGTAATGTCGTTTCATATCACGCAGTATAGCGTTGCTGCCTGATTGTAGCGGGATGTGAAAATGAGGCATTAACTTTTTTTCACTCGCAACCAAGTCAATGATTTCTTCGGTAAGCAAATCAGGCTCAATGGAAGAAATACGATAGCGTTCAATGCCGTCAATAGGCAACAAGGCACGAATAAGGTCAGCGAGCGTTTCGTTTCCGTTGTTATTCCCGCTTCCAAAATCCCCAATATTAACACCCGTAAAAATAACTTCTTTAATACCCTTAGCAGCAATTTCTTCGGCAACCCTTACTGTGTCGGCGACACTTGCACTGCGACTTCTTCCGCGTGCGTATGGCACAGCGCAATAGGTGCAGAAATTATTGCAGCCGTCCTGAATTTTAAAAAATGCGCGTGTTCTGCCTGTCGTAGAGTAGAGTGGGGTGAAAGTGTTTTGACCGACTGCTTTTAAAGTGTTTTTAGTTGTAGCTTCGACAGTGGTCTTTGCGGGGGCTTCCAAAAGATTAAAAAGTTGTTCTTTGTCATTCGTACCAAGTATAATCTCAACACCCTCAATTTGCCTGATGACTTCGGGTCGCAGCTGCGAAAAACAACCCATCACAACAACTCTGCCGTTGCGCCTTACAGCACGAGCGATAGTTTGTCGGCACTTCTTTTCTGCCTGTGCCGTAACGGTACAGGTATTTATAACATAAATGTCAGCGTCATCTTCAAAATCAACAACAGTATAACCACGCTTTATGGCTTCCGTCGCCAATGACGATGTTTCCGCGAAATTTAGTTTGCAACCGAGTGTATGAAAAGCGATAATCAATTTGTGATTTTTTTTATAACGAGCGAAGAATTTGTTCCACCAAAACCGAATGAGTTTGAAAGGAAAAGGTCAAAATCTGTATCAATACGCGAGGTGGGAATATTCAATTGCGAAGTGATGTCATCACCCTCTTCGTAATTTAAATTCGGCGCAATAAATCCGCCATGCGCCATGAGGAGCGAATATACAATTTCACTTGCGCCTGCCATCCACATTTCGTGTCCTGTATAGGATTTCGTGGATGCCACATAAGGGCGTAGAGAGCCAAAAACTTTTAGTAATGCAGCTGCTTCGTTTCTGTCGCCAACGTGCGTAGAAGTGGCGTGTGCATTGATGTAAGCAATATCATCCTGATTAACACCAGACTGTTCAATAGCCATTTTTAGCGAGCGATAAGGACCGTCAATATTAGGAACAGAAAGATGTTCACCGTTGGACGAGAAACCGTAGCCGATAATCTCGCCAAGTATCGGTGCGCCACGCTTAATGGCACTGTCATAACTTTCTACAATAAGCGTTGCCGCTCCACCTGACGGCACAAGTCCATCTCGTTTGCTATCGAATGGGCGAGATGCTTTGGTCGGCTCGTCTTCCCGTTTGGAAAAAGCACTTAGTCCGTCAAAACTGCCGACAGCATAAGGGTTTACTTCTTGTGCCCCACCGCAAACGACGATGTTTTGTAGCCCCTGCTTTACGAGTAAATATGCGAGTCCGACAGCATGTGAGCCACTTGCACACGCGCCTGAAATTGTGAAGTTTATGCCTCGTAAATTAAATAGACATGATAAATTCATGGTAACAGTAGAATTCATCGACTGGAATATGTTACCACTACCTATAAGTGCAGTATTTCTTCTTTCCCTGACAATATCAACTCCTGTAATCACAGGCACAGCACTACTGTCGTTACCATAAAGGATACCCACTTCATTGTCGTGTAAAAAACTTTCGTCTATACCACTCTGCTTCAATGCTTCCAATGTCGCGACATAAGCGTATGCGCCCTGTTGTGGAATGCTTATACGACTTTTGCGGTCTAAAAATTCCTTTAAATCAACATCAGGCAGAACACCTGTAAGTGCCGATTGAAAACCAAATTCTTTTCGGACAGGATCAATAGAAATACCTGATTTACCGTCAAACAGTGATTGTCTAACTTCTTCCTTGTTTAGTCCAAGGCATGAATAAATGCCCATACCTGTTATTACAACACGCTTCATATACATATACAAAATAAGTTTTGGGCGACAAAGTTAATAGATTTTTACTTACATTCGTGGCGTAATTTATTGTTGTTTCAATATAAGTGACAAAAAGTAAGCCGATAAATAGAAATATGGGTAAAGTTGATGGATTTTTTGTTTTTTTGTTTTTTTTAGAAAAAAGTTGTACCTTTGCAGTCCTTTTGCGAAAAAGGGTATTGGTCCGTTCGTCTAGTCGGCCTAGGACACCAGGTTTTCATCCTGGAGATCAGGGGTTCGAATCCCCTACGGACTACTAACGTTGCATGAAGTATATCATGCTTGTTGCGACGGCGTGGGCGGTCAGCTATGGAAAGGTGATAGCCCAACGCAATAACCCAATGCAGATAACCCAATGCAAGAGGGTGGGGCTGTCCGTTAGACAATAGCCCATCATAAAAGAGGTGCTATCACGTTAGAAGAAAGACGGTAAGCCGCTATAAAAAGTGGTGTTAGCACGTTAGAAGAAAAAAAATAAATTAATATGGCAAATCACAAGTCATCCAAAAAACGCATTCGTTCCAACGATGCAAAAAAAGAACGCAATCATTATTACGCGAAAACAATGCGTAACTCACTCCGCGATTTTCGTGCTCTGTTGAGTAAGGAAGAAGCCACAGGCAAAATGGGTGCAATGGTTTCTACAATAGATAAACTTGCCAAGCGTGGCATTATTCATAAGAATAAAGCGAGCAACCTGAAATCGGAAGTAATGTTGCAAGTAAACAAATTATCGTAATCGTTTTTTTGTGAATTTTTAGAAGTCCACGTTTTTAGAAATCCAAAAGGTTCCTTTGTGCGTAAGGGGCTTTTGTCGTTTTGCCCTGTCATGCAAGTGGCGGGGCTTTCTTGTATGTAAATTTAAAAGGTTCCTTTATGCATAAGGGATTTTTGGTCGTTTTGCCCTATCACGCAAGTGGTGGGGCTTTCTTGTATATAAATTTAAAAGGTTCCTTTGTGCATAAGGGACTTTTGGTCGTTTTGCCCTGTCACGCAAGTGGTGGGGCTTTCTTATTTTAGAAGGAGTATAAAATCGGCGAGGCAGACGGCAGCCATAGCTTCAACTATTGGTACAGCCCTGAATACGCAGGTTACGTCGTGGCGACCATGAATAGAATGTTCTACAAGTTCGCCCTTGTCTGATAGCATTGTCTGTGTTTTTGGGATGGACGGTATAGGCTTAAAGCCTACGCGCATTACAATATTTTCGCCTGTGGAAATCCCGCCACGAACGCCACCACAATAGTTGTTTTGCGTAGTGCCGTCAGCGTTCCATTTATCGTTATGCTCCGAGCCACGCATTGTCGTTGCTCGCAGACCTTGTCCTATCTCAAAACTGCGGGTAGCGTTAATGCTCATCATTGCGGCTGCAAGACGTGAAGTAAGTTTGTCGTATAACGGCTCGCCAAGCCCACGAGGGACGCCTAAAACAGTACATTCGACAATTCCCCCAATGCTGTCGCCTGTGGCGCGTACCTCTTGTAGAAGCATATCGGCAGCCGTATTCGCCACAACTCCGTTGCTGTCTGCGGTATGATGTGGCGTACCGTCAGTTGTGTTTACTGCAACTCCGTTGCTGTCTGCGGTATGATGTGGCGTACCGTCAGTTGTTTTTACTGCAACTCCGTTGCCACCTGCGGTGTGTGGCATGCTGGCAGCCGTACAGTCTGTTTTTATCGCAATTCCGCCAACCTCTGCGACTTTTGCCGTAACCGTAACGCCATGCTGTTGTAGCAGCATTTTTGCAAAAGCTCCCACTACAACCCTGACAGCAGTTTCGCGTGCCGAAGCCCGCCCGCCACCGCGCCAATCACGAACACCGTACTTGTGAAAATAAGTGTCGTCTGCGTGAGAGGGGCGAAAAAGATGTTCAAGCTCTTTGTAGTCATCGCTGCGAACGTCGTTATTGTGAATAATAAAACCGATGGGTGTGCCAAGTGTTAGACCATCAAAAACACCTGACAAAATTTCGACATTGTCCTGCTCTTTGCGGCTGCTGCTGTAGATGTTTTCGCCTGTAGCACGACGGTGCAGTTCTCTTTCTATAAGTAGAGTATCAATAGAAATACCAGCAGGCATTCCGTCTATCACGCCGCCAATAGCCGCTCCATGCGACTCACCAAAAGAAGTAAAACGAAAAATGCGTCCGAATGTGTTCATGGAGCAAAGGTACGATTAAGACAAATAAAATGCAAAGTGGGGTGGGGGTGCGGGTGCGGGGTGCGGGGTGCGGGGGCTTTCTGTACGCTTTCATGCAATTTCATAGTAGGTTCTCACGTTGTTTTATCTATTGAGCCGAAAGCTGCGAGTAGGCGAGGGCAGTGCGGGGGCTGGTGGAATGAGCTGTCAAACTCGTAATTCGTAATTGATAATTCGTAATTGAACAGTGAGGGGGCTTGCATTAGGGATTATTGCTTCGCAATGAAGTCGCTCGCGCTTGGTAGATGACAGGCGGGGGGGCTGCGTTAGGGATTGAGCGGAAATCCTTTTTGCCGAGCTTGCGAGGCAAAAAGATTGGAGTGAAAGCCCGACCCCGCACGAGCTTGCGAGGGCGGGGGAACGCCCATATTTAATTAAGAATGTAGAATGTAGAATTAAGAATGTAGAATTGAGACTCTGCACCACACATTTTGTTTGTTCTAATTTCGAAAATGTTGTGTAATTGAAGAATTTCATGTAAATTCGCGGTAATTATGCAAACAGATTTAATGGGGTACAAGTACTCGGAAATCGCAAGAAATATGTCATTATGCAAACAGGTTTAACGGAAGTACAGGTACTCGAAAGTCGTAAGAAATATGGCTCAAATGTTCTCACTCCGCCCAAAAAAGAGTCGATATGGAAAAAACTGCTTGTAAAATTTTCCGAGCCACTTATAGTTATTCTTTTGGTCGCATTTGCCTTTTCGATGGCAATTGCTCTTTATGAGTTTATTGTGGGCGTGAATGGACTTGGCGTTTTTCTTGAGCCGACAGGCATTTTTGTAGCGATTTTACTTGCTACCGTAATAGGATTTTTATTTGAACTTAATGCTGAAAAAAAATTTGATGCACTCAATCAGATTAACGATGACGTGCAGGTAAAGGTGGTGCGAAACGGCAAGGTGTCCCAAATTGCGAAATGGGAAATTGTTGTTGGTGATATTGTGATTTTTGAGACTGGTGAAGAAATTCATGCGGACGGTACGCTGTTAGAGGCAATATTGCTGCAGATTAATGAGTCGTCTTTGACAGGTGAACCGATTATTTCCAAGACGACTGACGAAAAATATTTTGATACCGAAGCTACTTATCCGTCTAACCGCGTTATGAAGGGCACAATGGTTGTTGATGGGTACGGAAAGATGGTCGTTACGGCGGTTGGCGATGCGACAGAATACGGCAAAGTGTATCTCGGTGCGCAGATAGAAAACAATGTAGAAACGCCTCTTAACAGGCAGTTAAAAAAGTTGGCAAAGACAATTTCTGTTGCTGCATATTGTGTAGCAGGACTTATTATATTGGGCAGGACTATAAGTTATTTTGCCGGTCTGCAAGCTGTTGGTCTGCAATCAGGTCTGCAATCTGGTCCGCAAGATTTTCTTGACTTTGGCATTTATCTGTTGCATACGATTATGATTGCCGTAGCTATAATTGTTGTTGCTGTTCCAGAAGGATTACCCATGAGCATTACTCTTTCGCTTGCTTTGAGTATGAAGAAAATGCTGCAAACGAATAATCTTGTGCGGAAAATGCACGCTTGCGAAACAATGGGTGCTGCAACTGTTATTTGTACGGACAAAACGGGGACACTTACGCAAAATCGAATGACTGTTTATAAAGTCATTTCATACAATGTGGACAAAGAGCAATTATACGAAGCAATAGCTGTTAATACTACAGCTTATCTTGATGATGCACGTGTTCTTGGAAATCCTACTGAGGGTGCGCTACTTTTGTGGTTGCGCAGTCTTGGTGTGGACTATTTGGAGCTACGCCAGAACGCGCCGATAATTGAACAGATACCTTTTTCTACCGAGCGAAAAATGATGGAAACTACTGTGCAATCGGTGGTGTCAGGGAGAAAGGTGAGATATATAAAAGGTGCGCCTGAAGTGGTGATGGCTCAATGCAGTTCAGAAGTGGTGATGGCTCAATGCAGTTCGGAAGTCAGGGAGCAGCTTTTGCGGTGGCAGCAACGCGCAATGCGTACGCTTTGCCTTGCCATGCAGGAGGACGACAGCGAACCTGTTTTAATGGCTATAGTAGCAATTTCTGACCCTGTGCGCGAGGACGTACCGCAGGCGATAAAACAGTGCATGGAGGCAGGCGTTGATGTGAAAATTGTTACAGGCGACACAAAAGCAACAGCGGTAGAAATAGGTCGTCAAACAGGGTTGTGGAGAGATGATGAGCCGAACGAAAATCATCTTACAGGTACGGAATTTGAAGCATTAACGGACGAAGCGTTGTTGCAGAGGGTGCGGTCGTTAAAAATTCTTTCGCGTGCAAGACCGATGGACAAGCAACGTTTAGTGCAACTGCTACAGAAAAAAGATGAAGTTGTTGCAGTAACAGGGGATGGTACAAATGACGCTCCTGCGTTAAATATGGCGCAAGTAGGACTTTCTATGGGGGACGGTACGGCTGTGGCAAAAGAAGCGAGTGACATTACAATTCTTGATAATTCCTTTGCAAGTATTACACGTGCTATTATGTGGGGGCGTTCGCTTTATCGCAATATCCAACGATTTCTTCTCTTCCAGCTGACAATAAATGTTGTTGCCTGTTTTGTCGTTATGACAAGTGCTTTTGTCGGTACAGATTTGCCACTCACAGTGACACAAATGCTTTGGGTTAATTTAATAATGGACACGCTTGCTGCGCTTGCACTCGCCTCGTTACCACCAACAATGGAAGTAATGAAAGACAAACCGCGAAAAACAAACGAATCTATTCTGTCGAGAAAAATGTTGCGCAATATTTTAGGGACAGGAATATTTCTTTTGGTATTACTGGGTGGACTCTTTCAATATCTTAAATGTACTGATACCACCTCACTGCTCGAATTTAATATAGATACTTCAAATACCTTGACACGCTACGAACTGTCAATCTTTTTTACATTTTTTGTGTTCCTGCAATTTTGGAATTTGTTCAATGCAAAGGCGTTTTTATCGGGTAAATCTGCATTTAGAGTATTGCACAAAAGCAAAAGTTTTTTACTTGTACTTTTGCTCGTGCTCGCAGGGCAATTTCTTATTGTGAGTTTTGGTGGAGAGATGTTTCAGGTAGTTCCACTTGCTGCTGCGGACTGGTTGCTGCTATTTGCCGGCAGTTCAATTGTACTTTGGCTTGGAGAGGTGTTACGTTTACTTGTGGTATTTTTTCGTAAATTTGCCAAATGCAAATAGCTGTTCTCGGATTAGGATATGTGGGGCTTCCGTTAGCCCTTTCACTCGCGAAAAAATTTTCTGTGACGGGGTTTGATATAAACTCTAACCGTATTGATAAGCTAAAAGACAGTTCTGTGGTTTTTACATCTAACAAAGATGATTTGCGCAAAGCGTCTTTCTACATAATAGCAGTTCCTACTCCCGTAAACGAATATAATCAACCCGACCTTAACGCACTTTTTTCTGCAACGAGAATAGTTGGCAGTGTCCTTAAAAAAGGCGACATCGTTGTTTATGAGTCCACCGTATATCCAGGTTGTACAGAAGACGAATGTGCCCCGCTTCTTGAAGAAATTTCAGGATTGAAGTATGGCGAAGATTTCAAGGTCGGTTATTCGCCCGAACGTATAAATCCTGGGGACAAGGTTCATACTATAGAAACAGTGTGCAAGGTTGTTTCTGGCTGCGATGATGAAGTGCTGGAAAAAATAGCGAGTGTTTACGAGGCGATAGTAGATGCGGGCATTTATAGAGCACCGTCGATAAAAATTGCAGAGGCAGCAAAGATTATCGAAAACACTCAGCGCGATGTAAATATCGCCTTTATGAACGAACTTTCAATTATTTTCGGACGTATGGGCATAAATACTTATGATGTTCTCGAAGCTGCAAAAACGAAGTGGAATTTTTTACATTTTGGACCCGGTCTTGTTGGGGGGCACTGCATAGGTGTTGATCCTTATTATTTGGTGCACAAGGCAGAAGAATTAAAATATCATCCGCAAATTATTAATGCGGGAAGATTTATAAACGATTCTATGGGTGGATATGTGGGGAAGAAAATCGTAAAAAATTTGATTGCCGAGAAGATAAAGATTTATGAAGCGAGAGTTCTTGTGCAGGGCATTACATTTAAAGAAAACGTTGATGATATTAGAAATTCAAAAGTAGTTGATTTGATAAAAGAGCTGCGAGATTATAATATAGATGTTGATGTGATAGACGAGATGGCAGATGCAAAGGAAACGGAAGCGACTTATGGAATTACGCTTTTGAAAAAGCCGCGTCCACCGTACGATGCCATTGTGCTCGCAGTTGCTCACGATAAATACAGCAAGCAAAAACTTTCAGAGTTGAAAGAACTTTGTAAGAACAAATTGTTTTTGTTTGACATCAAAGGTGTTTTTAGAAAAGATATAAAACATTTCACTGAAAATAATTTTTATTGGAGTTTATGAGAAAAAAAACAATGTATTTGCTGTTAGCTTTAATGCTATTGACAGGTTGTATCCCACCCTCTCAATCAACTCACGATCATGAAATTCTCACGATTTTATCATTTAATGATTTTCACGGACAATTTGTACCTGATGATGGTATTGCTGGTGCGGCTCGCTTAGTGAGAACTATCCGCAAAAACGGGTCGCCGTATGGTCGCACAATGGTGCTTTGCGGTGGAGATAATTTTAGCGGAACATATTTTTCGAGCGCGACTAATGCCTGTTTGCAGGACGAACTTTATAGACGTTGTTATGTAAAATATTCCGTCATCGGAAATCATGAGTTTGATTGGGGGATAGATACTTTAATTTCTTTCGCTACAAAAGGCAATATTACATATCTTTCTGCAAATATTTTTACGGACTCCACAATGACGGAAAGACCTTATTGGCTCAAACCTTATGCAATACGGCACATAGAGTTGATTAGTGAAAAAATATTACGAGTCGCGGTAATAGGTCTTACGACAATTCAAACAAAATCAAAAACGAAAGCGAGTGGTACGGAAACGGTTTTCTTTGCAGATCCGTATCCAGCAGCAAAAGATATAATGGCATCGCTTAAAGACAGTGCCGAAGTATATATTATATTGGCACATATAGGAGCGAGCATGAAAGACGGTGTTCCTGTTTTTGACGCGGGCGAAAAGGCTGACAGCTTGCCTTACATTGATGGATTGCATGCGATTATTGCGGCACATTCGCACAATGTTGTTGAAGGATATATCAACAACGTGCCGATAGTTGAAGCGGGCTGCTATGGCAATTTTGTGGGGAAAATTAATTTGGATATTTCACATAAAAGAGTTGTGTATAGTGATGTAGATATAGTATCTACTTCCAGATATTGGCAGAACAGGGATATGAAAAGAAGTGTGCAGAAGATAATGGATTCGTCGTTGTATAACTTTTCGGAAGTGCTCACTGTCGCACAGCGGGAGATACCCTATAATTATACTACAAAACAGAAGGGATTTACGGAACTTGGCGCAATGGTGACAACGGCGTATGATGAAAAATTCAAAAGCCTTATGCCTGCCACTAATCAGATCGTTATAAGCGTTTCTAACTATGGTGCAATTCGTGTTCCGTTAAAAAAGGGGAATGTTACTATGCTCAAAGCAGGCAATGCGCTTCCTTTTGGCGGGGAATTATTGGCATACGAAGTTACAGGCAAAGAATTAAAAACACTTTTTCAGTATGGTATATTTGGGACTGCGAAACAAAATCTTGGCTTTGCGCAATCTAACGATTTGGAAATTACTGTAAAAGATAGTGCGGTAATTTCAATACGGCACATACCTTCTCAAAAAATAATTGCCGATGAAGATTGTGTTACTGTTGTCGCAGAAAGTTTTGTTACCACAGGGGGGGATGGATATCCGAAAATTTTCACAAAACCTGTTAAAGAATTTAATTCAATTCCTGCTGATAAAAGAAATCCGACAATGGCGTTTGCTGATTATTTGCGCAGTAAAAAAACTATTGACTTAAATACTGCGAATGTTTGTAAAGTAAACAATGAATAATAAATACATCTGTTATTACGTTGCGATAGCTTCGCTTTTTGGAATTGCATGAATAATAAATACATTCGTTATTACGCGATAGCATTGCTTCTTGTGTCGCTTCTTGGAACTGAAATTTACTATGTTCCGCTTGGTGATTTTAAAGTTTCTGTTTACAGATTTTTTCTTTGTTTTTTTCCTTTGTTTTGCTGTTTTATTTCGCTAAAAGAGTTAAAGCATAACTGTAGCTACTTTATTTTTTATTGGCTTATAGCATGGCTTCCGCATACGTTCTTTTCCGTTTATTGGAGTAAGGATTTTGCTTTCACCGACAACCTGATATTCTTTATCGGTGCAACAATTACGGCTGTGCTACTGACAGGGAGTAGTGTCGCAACCTCACCAAAACAGAACTTCCTGCAAGCCTTTTACCCTGTAGAAACAGGTATCTGCGTTCTGGGACTTGTCTGCTGTGTGCAATATTTGTTTAATTTTATCGGTATGCCGTTTTTTTACGCAAGTTTGCTTGATCAAAACATATCGGAAATCATTCTCTTTGGTCAAGAAAGTTTTTCAATGTCGCAATGGTGGGACCCAAATGCAAATGTCTTTATCTTTTCTTCTTTTGCCATTGCCTTGACGGGATATTTTCTTGACAGGAAAAAAGTCCATATTGTCTTGTCTATATTTTTTGTTTTCGTCTATATTTTGGCAGGATAATCAAGAAAATCACTGCCTTTCGGAATGAAATTGTTAGGTATATCTAATAAAATTGTTAGTCATATCTAATAAAATTATTAGTTTTATCTAACAAAATTATTAGCCATATCTAATAAAATTATTAGTTTTGTATAATAAAATTGTTAGCCATATCTAACAAAATTGTTAGTTATCTCTAACAAAATTGTTATCTTTGTCTAACAAAATTGTTAGCTATATCTAATAAAATTATTAGTTTTGTATAATAAAATTGTTAGTTATATCTAATAAAATTATTATCTTTGCATAACAAAATAAAATATTATGTATTTAGAACGTCCTTATTTCAAGACTATTAAGAAAAGAATAGTCGAAAAACGAAATCTTATTCAGGTGATAACAGGACCTCGTCAAGTTGGAAAAACGACTATGATAAGGCAGTTAGTAAAAAGCGATATCATGCCATCAATGTACGTTACAGCTGATGCTGCGCCTGCTGCAGGCTCAATATGGCTAAGTGGTATATGGAATGAGGCTCGATTGAAATTATTGAATGAACCCTCAAATGAGTTTCTTTTAATTATAGACGAAATACAGAAAGTCGATAATTGGAGTGAAACAGTAAAAAAAGAGTGGGACACCGACACATTCAATGAAGTACCACTAAAAGTAATTATTTTAGGTTCATCGCGCTTACTTATACAGCAAGGACTGACAGAATCATTGGCAGGACGATTTGAAGTCACTTACGTCCCTCATTGGTCTTTTTCAGAAATGCAAACAGCGTTTGATATAGGTGTAGATAAATATATTTGGTTTGGTGGATACCCGGGTTCAACTTCTTTAATGAAAGACGAAGACAGATGGAGAAACTATGTGGTGAATGCTATCGTAGAAACGGCAATATCAAAAGATATTTTAATGCTTACACGAATTGAAAAGCCTGCTTTACTGAAAAGACTTTTTGAAATAGGATGTTACTTTTCTTCGCAAATTGTTTCATTGACGAAGATACAGGGCGAATTGCAGGAAAAGGGTAACATAACAACACTCTCTCTGTATTTATCCCTTTTGCAGGACGCAGGACTACTTTGCGGACTTTCAAAATATACTAATGATGCAATGTTTATAAAGCGAGGTTCAAAGCCAAAGTTTCAAGTTTTTAATAATGCGCTTATGAGTTCTATTACGGATAATACTTTTAAAGGGGTGAAGTCAGACCCCGCTTTATGGGGACGGCATGTTGAGTCTGCTGTAGGAACTCATTTATTAAACAGTTCGATAATACAGGGGTTTCAGCTGCATTATTGGAATGAAAACAGCAGAGAGGTTGATTTTGTAATAGAGAAGAATGGTGTCGTTGTGGGTATTGAAGTAAAAAGTGGAAAATCAAGTTACAATGAGGGCATGGCACTATTTGCAAAAAAATATCAGCCTAAAAGTATGTTTATTGTTGGGACAGATGGCATCCCAATTGAGGAATTTTTATCTATGGACGTCCTTTCTTTATTTGATGTATAAAATATGGCGAGTGAGGCAAATGTTTTGACCGATATTGCCCACATCGTTTAAACACAACATTTCAAAATTATTGACTAATAGATTACAGTGTTTTCGTTCAATAAATTACGAATTAGAGAAGATGCCTCTAAATATATTTATCATAGCATTCCAAATAAATATGTCTTTTTTGTATGTTTTGTGTTTTGCTAATAAAAAATAAACTGCATAAAGAGATGCCACAAACCGCCCCATCATTTTACGAGTAAAAATACCCCTGTCGAGCCAATAATCTTTTGTATATCCTTTAAACCACTGTGAGGGTGTGTTGAGATTTAGCCTGCCTATACATACAGGGTAAAAATAGATTTTCAACCCATGCTTTAAACAATCAAATAAAAATAGATTCTCCTCTCCTCCTGCATTAGATACGCCACTTCCTATTGTTTCGTCAAATTTTATGCCCGAAGCTATTATTTTCTCACGTCTAAATGAAATTTCTCTGCTCGAAACGTGCAGAACACTTTTAAATCCTAATTTTTTAATTTTATTTGGTAATTTGTTTTTTTTTCTCCTTTGAATGATAGTGATTATAATATCTGCATCAGGTAACTCACTGTATGCTTTTTTTATTAAATCTTCTGCATTATCGTTAAAAATACCATCGTCATCGCAAATAAGACAAATATCACCTGTTGCATTTTTTAACGCAAGATTTCTGCTTTTAGACAGCCCTCTATCAGTTGTGGAAATCATCCGAATATTGTTTTCCTTAAAAAAACCGTTTTCATCGCATTGATTTATTATCAAACAATCACCGTGTATATTGCTTTTAGCGGCAATATCCATATTTGTTTGTTGCATACACGAAATTAAAAACTCCACACTCATATTCACTAATTTTAATCGAATAGTCGATGATATATTTTTAGCAAGAATTTAGATAGTCGTTTGCCAAACAGTTTGATAATAAACCCTACTATTTTATCTCTTGTAGAGAGCCAACTTGCCGCAAAATGATGTATTGCATAAGTATTATCGGATATATTTATTTTATTGGTTTTATAAGATTTCGGACCAAAATAATCTTTTGGATATAGTGCAAGTTGGGCTTTATTTATAAAAATTATTTTTGATGTGTCTTTTTGATATTGATAATTATTTCTAATCGTTTCTCCAATAATATGAGGTAAAGGGCGAACATCCAAAGATTTATTTTGTTTTATAAAGTGCCTGTTTTTATAATAATCCAGACATATTTTTATCCATTCTAATCCACTCTGTGCCCCAATAATTGCAGGCTCCATTGAATTACTTGCTTCGTATCCCATAAAAGACGATTGCTCTAACAATGGTGAAAAATCTTTTAGCACTTCTACGTCTGTATCCAAATATATTCCCCCCTCAGTGTATAAAGCATATAGCCGAATGTAATCGGCAGCAAAAGCATATTTTTTACAATTATATGCTTCCTTGACCCATTCAACACTATTTATATCGAATTTTTTTTTGTCCCAAAGTACAAATTCATAGTCTTTCAAATGCTTGTGCCACGAAGCAATACATTTTGTGACTAAGTCGGGATATGGAGCATCTCCAAGCCAGCAATAATGAATTATTTTAGGTATTATATTACTCATTCCAGTCCTTTCTTTGGGATGCTTCGTCAGAATGGTAAAGCACGTTGTAATAGGGGATATATCTGTAAGAGTTAGGTCTTCCTGTTAATTCCGAAATTTCATTTGACGTGATGACTCTCCAAAACGGAAAAGCAAAAAATGATATGATAAGAAATGCAATAACAATTGGTTTCAAACGAAACCATTTAATTTGGAAAGGCAACAATAGAGCGTAAGCCATTATACCGAAAATCAGATAATAGCAAACAAATCTTTCCAAAATCCCCATATTCGCAGCAAAGCATTTAATACAAGTTGCAGCGGCAAGGGCGTTTATAAAAAATGTTTCTTTGTTGTTTTTTGGAGTAACTACGATAATAATAAAAATTGTGAGCAATATTCTTGATATATAAAAAACGCCTGTTTGTATCTTTTGTTGTTGGATGTACGATGCTGCACCTGAAAGATATCTTTCCGATATGACTGAAAATCGCCCAGGCATATAAGGCGAAAGTACTCTAATCAAAGATACGGTAAAATCGGGATATTGAGCAAAAATTTGTGATACAATTATTAAGACTATAGGTATAATCTTTCCGTAATTTTTGTTGAAAAAATAAAGAGGCAGAGCAATAATGGCAGATATATGAAATTGACAAGCCAAAAAAATCATTAACAGAAATAATAAAAATTTCCTTTCAAAAATATATTGAGCAGAGATAAGAATAAAACCAATTGCAATAGCTTGTCGCATTTGCGCCATAAGTACGTCAAAAGAAACAAGAATAAAAAGCGTGAAAACGAAGATAGGATACTTGCTATGCTTTCTAAAAAAGCACATTGCAGATATTAAAATAAAACAAGAGGCAAGTAATTGTAGTAAGTAATAATTTTCTGTATTTAGAAAAAGAAATTTGCTGAAAAAATAATATCCACTTTCAAATCCGAATGTATTGCCCATAGATGCTGTTTGCATAAAATGGGTCATATAGTTATTCCAATCAGATCCAGTATGAAAACGTAATCCAGTAAAAATTATGGAAAACATTGTAACAAAAACCAATAACCACTCGCGGTGCTTATGCTTTATTCCCCAAGTTTCTGATAGAGAAGATAAAAAGAGAATTAAAAAAAATGGCAAATAGTAAATCATAAATACGCTCAAATTTACGCATTTTTATTAAATGATTTGTGATTTTAAAAATAAATGATTTACTTTGCAATTTGTTTTATGGATGTTTCAATAATCATAATAAATTACAATACTATTTCATTTCTTTGCGATGCTATAGATTCTATTATAGAAAAGGCCCAAGGCATTTCTTATGAGATAATCGTTGTGGACAACAATTCTTCGGATAATTCGGATTGTATAATATCCGAAAAATTTGCAGATAAGGTTGTTTATGTAAAACTGCCAGAAAATATTGGTTTTGGTAGAGCCAATAACGAGGGTATTAAAATAGCTAAAGGAAAGAATTTATTTCTATTAAATCCTGATACAATACTTAGAAATAATGCTGTAAAAATTTTATCGAATTATATGAACGAACATCAAAATGTCGGTGTTTGTTGTGGAAATATATTTGATGCTGACGGTAGCCCTGCGTATTCATTTATGCCTGTTTTTCAGTCAATTTTCTACGAAATAGATCTGCTATTGCATAATATGCTATTCAGGATTATTTGGGGTAAAAAATTCTGGTTTAACAAAACAGAAAAGCCAAAATATGTGGCTCATGTAACTGGAGCAGATATGATGGTTAGAAGATGTATTGCCCTTGTTACTGGCGGTTTCGATTCGGATTTTTTTATGTACGGAGAAGAAACAGAATGGATTTATAGAATAAAAAAACTTGGCTATAAAGTTGTGAGTGTTCCGCAAGCCGAAATAATTCATTTTGCAGGAAAAAGTTTTGATGTTAATACAGACAGAATAAAAATGATTTTGTCAGGTCGAAATTTATTCTATCATAAAACTCATGGCTCAATATATTGTTCTATTGCAAATTTAATTTATGGACTTACGGCACTGAGTAGAATTGTGTTTTTTGCTTTAGCGGGAAACAAAATAAAAACACGTAAGTGGTCTTATATACTCAAAAATATCTGCTCATAGAAATTTTCGTCCGTATAATAACATCATAATACAAACTACTATTTCTGTCAGCAACAGCGAAACAGCAGCTCCAGTTGCACCAAAAAGTGGGATACCGACAAATATACAGCACAAAGCCACAATTCCAGCAATAAGATATACGCGTTGATAATTTCTTTTGTCAATAGTGTCGCCTAATGCTAAAATGCCAAGTTGGGCTACAACACCACCACAGCCGATAAAAATAGGGGCAAATGCCATTATTCGAAATAAGTGCAGCGAATTTTGATAGTCTTTACCAAGAAAATCGACTAAATAAGGTGAAAGAAAAAACATAGCCAATAAAACAATAAACATACAAACACAAACAAGTAACAATAACTTGCGTACAAGTTTTATTGCCTTAGCCTTATTTTCGGCTCCCATGCGTGTTATTTTGGGATAAAATGCCTGAGAAACAGGTGCCCAAACAAGCATACAAAAAGCTCGCATGATTTTATCAACTGCCGAATATTGTCCTACCTCTTCCGAAGTTGAAAAATAACCAAGTGCTATAACAAAGCTCGCCATATAAATAGATATTGCAGCACTTGAAAGGAATATGGGGAAACTGTCCTTTAATTCAAAAACTACATTTTTTTTAATAAATGCACTTATTGATACCCATCTTTTTTTTACAATATATACAATGGAAATTAACATTGTAAAGACAACTACAAACGATTGTAAAAAAGCTCCTATGAGATAATCATCGGCAGTCTTTACAAATATAAATGTTAGTGGTAAAATTGACAGTTTAGATATGACATTAAAAATAGAGATAAAACGTATCTGCCCAAGTCCTTGAAATAGCCATACAAAGGTAAAGGCATTGCCAACCACCATTGGAAACATTATAAACATGGTCTTGCGATATATTTCAAAGCGAGGTACTGCTGCAAATACAAGTAATACTAACAGGCTTATTGCGAGTAAAACAACTTTAGCGTAAAGTGTTGCCGTAAAAATATTGTTCAACTCATTTTGATTATCCTTTGCGAGAGCAATTCGCTTTGTGGCACTTAGATTGAATCCGAAATCAACGATCAGCATCAGATACATCATAACAGACAATGAAAAACCTATATAGCCAAATTTCTCTGCTCCCAAAACTTTCATCAAATATGGAAATACAAGCAGTGGCGCAATATAGTTAAGTCCCCGCAAAGCAACAAGATACAACACATCTTTTATTTCGTGCGATATTTTCTTACTGTTTTGCTTAGTCATTAAGTGCTAAAAGTTTTTAGGTGGAAGCCCCTTAAACCACTTTGTTTCATCTGTATTTTTTGGAAAAAACGGCATTACTGCCGTTAGAAAAAGAAGTTTTGTATCAACAAAAATATTGCGATGTTCTAAATACCACATTTCGCAAATTCCTTTATATGGCAATATCGTGTCTTCATAAAATTTGTGAGTATCGCCTTTACAATTAGCCAAAAGCGTTTCCTCATTTCTGAAAACGAGTGAGCCGACTCCTGTTAAGCCGGGTGTGGAAATATATATTCTTTTTTGAACATCAGGGTCATATATTTTGAACCATGTGTAGATAAGAGGACGAGGTCCGACAAAACTCATCTCTCCGCGAAGAATATTTATAAGCTGTGGAATTTCGTCCAACTTTGTCTTACGAAGATAACGTCCAAAAGGCGTAACGCGGTCATCATGCTTAACAGATAGAAAACCATTACCTTTCGTTTCTTTATGTGGCAACATGGTGGCGAATTTCCACAAATAAAACGGCTTGTTATCCTTGCCGACACGCTTTTGGAGGTAAAAAACCCTGTGGTTATCAGATAGCGCAAGTATCAAGACAACAACAATCCAAAAAGGGGAAAACACGATCAAAAAAATCAAGGCAAAGAATATATCAAAAAAACGCTTGAAAAATAAATACATGTTAGTGAAAAATACATTTCTGCAAATATACGCTAAAATCTCGTATTTAACCATAGACAAATAAAAATTTTGTGTATTGGGAAAAAGACAGGGCATTTTTTTAACTTTGTTACAGATGAACATTAGAGAAAGAATTAAAATATTCGCAAGTCTTGGAGAGCGGCTATTTACGGAAAAGACACACGTTTCCGATGAATTTATTTCTGTGATGGAAAAGGCGGAAAGTAAATTTTCTTTTTTTACATCTTCAAATATTATTCGTTCGCTTGACGAACTGACGAAATTGCTTGATGAGGAAAAATTACTTCGGTGGACGAGCCGATATAAGACTTTTAATCTGTCCGATAAAAAGATTGCAGTTATAATGGCAGGTAATTTGCCGTTCGTCGGTTTTCACGATGTCCTTTGCGTGCTGATTGCAGGATTTAGAGTGATTATTAAACCATCTTCAAACGATAAATATTTATGGATATGGCTTGTAGGACAGTTGCAGCAAGTGTCGTCGCTTATGGCATCTCGCATTGAAATTACATATAACCCCATAAAGAATTTTGATGTTGTTATTGCTACCGGAAGCGATAATTCTGCACGCTATTTTGAGGAATATTTTTCCTCTATTCCTCATATTATCAGGAAAAATCGCACAAGTGTGGCAGTTTTGGCTGGAAACGAAAGTCAGGACGAATTGAATTTATTGGCAGACGATATGTTTTCTTATTTTGGACTTGGGTGTAGAAATGTGTCGCACGTGTTTATTCCAGGCGGATATGATATAAAAGAATTGGCTTCAAACCTTGATTGTCCTGCCATTCCCGCGTTGAAACGTCATAATTCTTATCTTCATAATTACGAATATTGCCGTACTATGGCATTAATGAATGGTACTCCGCATATTGATACGGGTTATTGTCTTTGGACAGAAAATCCGTCACTTCACGTACCAACCGCTGTCGTAAATTATTCTTATTACAATAATTTACAGTCGTTACATCAACATTTATCTGACAATAAAGATCAAATTCAGTGTATTGTGTCAGATATAAAACTCACGATTCCTACTATTCCTTTCGGCAGTGCGCAATCCCCATCACTTGCCGACTACGCCGACGGAATAGATACGATGGAATGGTTATCCTGTCTGTAAATTCACTATCTTTGTGTTTATGGAATAAGCAGCGGTTTTTGCGCAGGCGAAAAACTGCCGAGTGTAAAAAAATAATTATAGACAGATGAAGATAACGAAAGAAGAACTTCCGATAATGGCGTGTCAGATTAGGCGCGATGTAGTACGAATGATTAATGCTGCCAATTCAGGGCATACAGGTGGATCGCTTGGTACTGCCGACTATTTTGCGACTTTGTTTTTTAGTGTGATGAATTGCGAGCCGTCAAAATTTACGATGAGTGGTGAAGGTGAAGATATGTTTTTTCTCTCGAACGGACATATAGCCCCTGTGCTTTATGCGACAATGGCACGTGCAGGCTATTTTCCGATAAGCGAACTCGGCACACTTCGTAAATTACATTCCCGATTGCAAGGTCATCCGAGCATCAAGCACGACCTGCCGGGTTTGCGCATGGCTTCAGGTTCGCTTGGGCAGGGGCTTTCAAATGCCGTAGGTGCGGCACTTGGAAAAAAAATGAGCGGTGATAAAAATTTCGTTTATGCTCTCATGGGTGACGGTGAACTTAACGAGGGGCAGATTTGGGAGGCAGCAATGTTCGCTGGAGCAAAAAAAGTGGACAATCTTATTGCGACAGTAGATCATAATGGATTGCAGATAGACGGTAGCAACGAAGATGTTATGAACCTGTTCGATTTGCAGGATAAGTTTCGTGCCTTTGGTTGGGAAGTGCTCTCTGTTGATGGACACGATACAGATGCACTTATTGATGTTTTTGATAAAGCACGTTTACTGTCAGGCAAAGGTAAGCCGATTTTTATAGATATGAAAACCGAGATGGGTCATGGCGTCGATTTTATGACAAACCTCGCCAAGTGGCATGGCACTGCTCCAAGCGATGAACAGACTGCCGAAGCATTAAAGCAACTTGCAGAAACTCCTTTCGGGGACTATTAAAACAACCTTAGCACTTCTTTTATCTGTCTGATATGTGATTATCTGTCTGATATGTGATTTTGTCACATCAACTTCTTTGGCATAAGTTTCCCGTTTGGAAAGTACCTCCACCGTCTGTTGAATATTTTACGGCGTTTTTGATGTCCATTTTTCTGCCACTTGGGGGATAATATTTAATGTCCATTTTTCTGCCACTTGGGGGATAATAACAGTAAACACAGTGATTATTTAATTCCGACATCAAACCCCTCGTGGCGAAGCCATGTCATTTGGCGTTTCGCGTAACGGCGTGTATTTGTTTTAATATCAGCTATGGCTTGTTCACGCGAAATTTTGCCGTTAAAATAATCGAATAGTTCACGATAGCCGACAGTTTGCAGGGCAGTTAAAGAAGAATATTTATGAAGACTGCGTGCTTCGTCTTCCAAGCCCTCGTCAAGCATTATTTCAACACGTTTTTCGATACGTTCAAAAAGTTCCTTTCGAGGACGATCTATAGCGTATCTCTCTATCGCAAACGGACGTTGATATTTGCAGTTTCTCCTTTGTTCGGAATATGACTTTCCTGTTGTATAGCACACCTCTAAGGCACGAATTATACGGGCAGGGTTATTGATGTCAATCTCTTTGTAAAAATCAGGATCAAGTAATTTTAACTGTGCACGAAGTGTATCCAAATCCATTTCCTTTAATCTATTGCGCAAAATGGGGTCAGGATCAGGAAATTCGTCAATTCCATTACAAACAGCGTTGATATAAAGACCTGTTCCACCTGTTAGAATAACAGTGTCGTGTTTTTTGAAAAGCCGTTCTAAAAGCGCGAGTACCTCTTTTTGATAATTGTAAACGCTGAAATAATCGTGTATTGATTTGCAGGCGATAAAATGATGTGGGACAACAGCGAGTTCTGTTTCGCCTGGACGTGCAACTCCAATATTCAGTTCTTTGTAAATCTGGCGAGAATCAGCAGAAATAATTTCCGTATTATGTTTCAACGCCCATTCAATTGCAAGAGCAGTTTTTCCTGAGCCTGTAGCACCTTCAAGTATGATTAATCTCTGTGAGCTTTGTATGCCGTCTGTTTCTAACTTTATGATATTAACGCCATCCATGATACCAAAAGACCTCTCGTTTTATACGAATTTTCATAATATCATAAATTTTTTCAGCCATCATTACAAAAACAAGACAGTCATTTGACTCGAGCCATTTTCTTGCATCTTCGTCTTTTTTAGAAGCCTGACAAAAGGCGTAGTACAGAGGATTTTTATTTTTTTTAAGCCAATTCATTGCACCCTCTTCATCGTTCATACCATTTGCCAAAACCCCAAGCACAGGAAGCGTGCTTCTTTTTAGTAGAAACATTGTAGCTCGCTCATCTCCCTGCAAAGCATGCGAAAATGCCGCCCATTCGGGGTATCCGTCTTCTATAAGCTCGTCAAACTTTTGCCTGTCCCCTTCAAGTGCCTTTACAAAGTTTATATACACCTTTTGTGGATATTCATCGATCTTCATATTGTCAAAGTTACGAAAATACAACATTATTATGGCATTCCCCCTTTTTCGCTTCGCAAGCTCAGCTCAAAAGGGGTCGGGCTTTCCGCTTTAATCTTTTTGCCAATTCCACCGCGACACCCCAGCCCATCAACAAAGATAAAATCCGCCACCGTCTGCAAACAACACATCAGCAAAAAGGATTTCCGCTGCAATCCCTAATGCGACCCACCGTACTACCGCCTTTTCAGCATTTCGGCGCAGCACAAAAAATCTTTGTTTGCAAGGCAAATAAAGGCACATTTTCATTTCGAGGTGCTGATTGTAATTTATTAGCAGTTTGCAGCACCTCAAATTGCAAATACGCCCAAACAATATCGCACAATTATTTTTTGATTATCTTTGTGCGTCTATTTTTAGATTTTAATGTGATTGTTTTAATGTGTAACTTGATAAAAATAAAAAGATTATGGCAGTAAAGTACATTGTTGTTCCCCACGGGAATCCGGGAAATCCCGAAGTGCCGAAGAAATTTTATGCGCAAGCGAAAGGCGATGCTTGCAACGCTGAATTACGAAAAGATGAAGTAAAAAATATATGGTTTTTTCAAAAATGAGTGCCAAGCAAATTTTCATCGCCCACTTGCGATGAAAAAACAGTCGAACTTTTGAGTAAGTGGCTCTTGGAAAACCACAAACCCTCGCCCTGAAATAAATGAAATGAGTTGTAAAGATACTGAATGGAATAAAAATTTAAGGCGACTTTGCCGTATGGCTCGTGCGTGGAAAGATATGTGGGATATTCCTATTGGCGGACTTTTAATTGATACTTTGGCTTATAATTTCCTGAAAGATTGGGAGCATAAAGACAAATCGCTTTAAAACTAAATGAAGAAATGACATTTAGCGATAAGGAAATAGATGCTTTTTTGCCGTTGAAATTGCGTAAGATAGAATAATATACAATAAAAGAATATGGATTTATTACAAGATAAACTTGATGTTTTAAAAAAAAAGAGGTCAAATATTTTCAATTGGCGAGGGCAATTTACACCTGAGTTCGTTGAATATATGCTACATAATTTTTCCGAACAAGGATATTTTATTCTTGACCCTTTTTCCGGTAGCGGTACAGTTCTGCAAGAATCTGCTCGAAACCATTTAAAAGCAACCGGAGTAGAAATCAATCCGGCAGCTTATGCCATGAGTAAATTTTTCACTTTTTGCAACTTTGATTATTCTCAAAAGATAAGTATATATTCCGAATTTGAAAAAAAAGTGAATAATTACTTATCGACTTTAAACGGGCAAATGATATTTCAAGATAATTCGGACTATCGTTTAGCATACGCTCATTTACTTGATTGTGCCAACAAATTGAATAAGATGCTTGCCAATAAGCAAGAAAGAATTTTATTGTTGAATTTACTGTTTCAATCTGAAAAAGATAAATCAATGAATGTAAAAGATTCTATTTCCAAATCTTTGCTTTATATTAAAAATACCTTACTTAAACTAAACTACTCCGAAGAACCTATAAATGCCTTGCTTGACGATTCCAGAAATGTTGGCAACGAATTTAATGAAAAAGTCGATTTAATTTTGACTTCACCACCATACATTAATGTTTTCAATTACCACCAAAATTTCCGTGCTATTGTTGAAGCATTTCAATTTGACCTTCTGAAAGTAGCTCATAGTGAATTTGGCGCAAACAGGAAACACCGGAGTAACCGTTTCAAAACTGTTATTCAATATAGTCTTGATATGGAATTGGCTATCCGTAGTTTTTGGAAATCATTAAAGCCTAACGGAACAATGATTTTGGTTTTAGGAAGAGAATCAAATGTAAGAAGTACGCCGTTCTATAATGGTCAAATAGTTATAGAAATATTGAATGCCTCCGGCGGTTTTATAAACACACAAATTCTTGAAAGAAAGTTTATTAACAAATTCGGTAATGATATAAAAGAAGATATCATTATTGCAAAAAAAGTAAATAATTTATCAAAATCATTTTACGGTCGAGAAATTGCACTCAAACATCTTGAAAAAAGTCTAAAAACCACTCAGAATGGAGTTCAGACAGATATACAAGATGCGATTAATACAATTAAAGAGGTAATGCCTTCTCCTGTCTTCAATTCTAAAAACATAATCAAAAATGAGCAGTACACCGCATAAAGAAAAATTACTTGCTGCAATTGAAAATCCAAAAGCACAGCAAGATGTTGAACTGTTAAGAGAAGCATTAGATGCCTATAATTATTGGATTAACCAAATAAATGCGCTGACCTCGACAGGATCATCTCGTATTAGAGAGATTACTACATTATTAAATGGGTATAAGGATTTTTTGGAAGTGGATTTAATTGCGGCCAGAGGTTCGGATTTTCTAAAACGGCAAAAAGGACAATTAAAATTGGATAACAGTGTATTAGAGGAATTTCTGATTCATCTCGTTCATCCTTCTATTTTATCTAATTTACCTATGTTTAACTTGGAAACGGGTCCGCAAACCGCCTTTTTGTCATTAGCGTTTCGTCCTTTGTCTGTATCTAGTCTAAACGAAAAACCAGAAGTTATATTAAAACTTAAAGACCAAGATTTTACAATCGGTAAAACAATTCATTATAAATTTTCATCAAGTGCAAATTTTAATACAGAAAAAACGATTGATGGGAAATTTTGTTTGGCAGTTTTAGCAGCAGAGTGTAAAATTAATTATGATAAGACCATGTTTCAGGAATGTGCTGGGACAGCATCAAGATTGAAGCAGGGTTGTCCTGTTGCTAAATACTATGCTCTTGTGGAATACTTGGATATGCAACCTGAAGATACTCGATTAACAGACATAGATAATGTTTTTTTGTTACGAAAAACCAAAAGACTCCCATTTGAAAAACGGAATAATCTTGCAGAAGTCAAAGTACAACATAGAGATTATCCCATTTCGTCCGATGTAATTGCCATGTTTGTAAAAGAAATACAAAGTTTTATTGATGCAATATGGTATAATCCTGATGAAGCGTTAGAGAGAGGATCCTTTGTTTGATTTATTGTCTTCAAATAATCTGTTAGTCAAAAAAAGGCGTTCCTGCATAAGAACGACCAATTCTTTTCATCGTTTTCACAAGTATCCGAATTTGATAAAGGATTATGTTCCGTCAGTGCCAAACAAATTATGGGTAAGTGACATAACTTATTGGCAAATAAACAGCGGATATGTTTACATCAGTTTTGTAACAGATGCTTATTCTCACAAAATAGTACCTCAATTTGCGAATGTGCCCAAATAAAATAAACCATTTTTTGTAACTTTGGCGATATGAGGAGCGAGCGTATTTTTATTATCGGTTTTATGTTTAGCGGAAAGTCGGTGCATGGAAATAATCTTGCAAGGGCTATGGATCGCCTGTTCGTCGATACCGACAATTTACTGTCCGAAAGAGAAGGACTGTCTATCCCTGAAATGTTTGAAAAGCACGGTCAGAAGTGGTTCAGAAAAAAAGAGAAAGAGTTGCTGCGTTCGTTTTTGTCTGTGGATAATGTTGTTATTTCTACAGGTGGCGGCACTCCGATATACAGCGATAACATGGATTGGATGCTTAGTAATGGCACTGTCCTTTACTTAAAGATGAACGCTACCGATGTGATTGAAAGAGTGAAAAATGCGGACAACGTAAATTCTCGTCCACTCTTGAGCAGTATAAAACCAGAGAATATCGAAAGAGAGATAATTGAAATGTTATCACAAAGAACTCCCATATACGAGAGGGCGCACATTACTGTTTCGGGAACGAGTTTTAATGCGGTCACTGTCAAGCAGGCAATTCTCGCCACGTGGAGCACTCATCCCATTCTCTGATAGAGGCTTAATTTAAATTTTGCAAAAAAAATGAAAAAACAGTTTATTCTATTAGTCGCGTTGCTCTGCACGCAGGCATTTCTTTCCGCTCAAATACTTCCGTCCAAACAGTCCGATTATTCGGGATACTACAAGTTGTGCAACGAAGCATTGACTGCAAAAGTGAATGGCGACAGCCTTTTGTCTATTGACCTGTATGAAAAAGCCTGCGAGTTGTATTATCCGTTTATAGATGACCTGTATGAACTAAAAGAATGTTATAAAAAAACAGGCAACATCAATAAAGTTTCAGATGTGTGGAAAAGGATGATTATTACAGGTTTTACTAAGTATGAACAATCATACTTTATTGATGAAGTTGGACAATCGCGCACAGAAAAAGAATGGATACCAAAAGACGAACGACAAATTTTCGAGGCTCTTAATTATGACTCTTTGCATCAAGTTTTCTTGCAGAACAATTTTAGTCCAAAAAACAAATATTTGGAGGCGATTGTTATCTGCGATCGTTTTTGCCATCAATTGAGGACATATTATTCTGAACATCCCGATATATTCGATAGCTCTTTTCGTTATTTATTTCCTCTTTGCGAGTATTCAGACAATGTTATATGGTACTTCATGGGCAATGCTAGCATGAAGATAAATGGACACCTGTTTGTTAATTTAATCAGGAGCGAATATTTGCCATCAAGAAAAGAAACTATTTGGTGGGAAAACGAAGAATTTTACGTGGCTTTACTTCATGGCGCAATTGACTTACCGTATAACGAAAAAGATACTTTTCTAAGTGCTATGAGGCAGTTTGTTGATTTCGGCTATATCAGTCCCTCTGATTACGCCACATTATACGACCATATAACACGAGATAAATGGGGATACGGCGGGTATTATGGCACTGCTGTAGCACCTGAATTACCTCCATCTGATACATCAGACCCCGAAAAACCGATGCGTTATTATCACCAATTCACAATGGCAGAACCTTATGACATTAAGAATATTGATAAATTGCGAGTAGAAATTCATCTACCGCCGTTATGGGTTTCCGCCAAACAGTTGAACAGAAAACTACCCGAAAAATATAAACCTTAGTTGCCAAATTTCAACAAAGAGACTTGTTTTTTATGATAAATTTATATCAAATCATAATAATTCTTAACGTTTAACATTTTTTAAGAATTTTTATTTTGTAACGTCATTTTTGTCATTTATTTTTGCTGCAATAAAATCTAAAAAGCAAAAAAGATGAAAACAAAAATTATCGTTTTAGTATGTGCGTCATTCATACTGTCTGTTTCAAATGCCCAGATAGGCATTAATACTCTTACACCCGACACTAATGTTGTTCTTGACATTAATCATTCGAGCAAGGGTATTCTTCTTCCGCGTGTATCTTCAGGCGTTCGCTCTGCAACAAAGCAAACAGCACCTGACGGCTCTCTTGTGTATGACAATTCCAAAAAAGAATTTTTTTACAAGAATGCTGGATCCAGCGGCGATTGGATAGTGCTAAATCCGTTCACGGCAAAGGAAGGGTCTGGTGATATTTATCTTTCTTCTCCTGAACTTGGGCGGAACGTTTCTATCGGCAATATTGCTTCTATTGCTGCAAAAGCAAGACTTGATGTGAATGGAAAAATTCGTGCAGCAGACAGTTTGATAGGGAAGACGATTAAAATTGAGGGTGAAAAAGTTGCCAACTTACGCAGGGATGGATCGGATCTGCGTATTTCTTCCGGTGGAAAAATTATTTTAGATAAGGAAGTTAATGTTAGTGGTGGAAGTCTTACCGTCACAAGCGGGAACATTACTGTTTCAGGAAATAATACTTTTGTCGGATATGGGACAATCCCAATCGGTGGTATTATTTTGTGGAGTGGAAGTGTCAGCTCTTTGCCAGACGGATGGTCTTTGTGCGATGGCTTAAACGGCACTCCCAATTTAAAAGGCAAATTTGTTGTTGGATATAATTCAGGTAGCAGCGATTATAATTCTATCGGCAAAACAGGTGGAGCAGAAAATGTAACCCTTACAGTTGCACAAATGCCATCTCATAATCACGAGGTGAAAGTTCGTGGGAAAGTAGATCAAGCCCCAAGTGCGGGTCAGTATGTTTTTGACGATGCTGATGGGGCAAATTACACAGAATATACGGAATATAGCGGCGGCGGTCAAGCTCATGAGAACCGCCCTCCGTATTACGTTTTAGCTTACATAATGCGTAAAAAATAGTAGTATGAAACGTAAACTTTTATTCGTAATGTTATGCACTGCCACCTTTTTTATGCAGGCAAGTGCAGAAAATACTTCTCTCTACGTGGCAGGGCGAATGCGTATCTCTGATAATGGCGTTTTGTACGTTACAGGCAATATTGTTCATAATGGGAAAAAAGACGATCCATACAATTTCTTTAATACAGGAAGAATTTTCCTGAAAGGCGATATTACAAATATGCGCGGAAATCTTTTTGAGGGTTCTACCGAAAGCGAAACACGTACAGGTATAGAGCCTAAGGGCACAATAGACTTTTGGGGAAAATCAAACGCACAAAAAATTTATTCCGCTACCGATACCGTCTTTTTTGCCGATATGATTATAGGGAATGAAATCATTTTACAAAGTGATATTTATGTTGAGGGAAAGCTGTCACTTATAAGCCGTAATGTACAGTTAAATAAAAATACAATTAATTTTTTTCATCACAAAAATCCTTTACGGAAAGGTAATACAGGAGTGTTAGAAAATGAAAATTTTTATGCGCAAATTATTGGTGAAGGAAATATCTATGCGGTAAAGAGAGCAGAACAATGGTTAGACCTTTATGGAATGGGGTTTGATTGTCCTTTTTCCGACCATGGTTCAATCATTATCGGAAGAAAAAACAACTTTGCGCCACTCCTTAATGAGGATGGTGCTAACAGATATTTTGAGGTGCAAACATCTTTGGAAAATGCAATGCCGACCACTGTTTCATTGAAACTTTTTGATAATAATATTGAACGTCTGCCTCTGCCAAAAGAGGCTTTGGCAGTGTCAAGAGTTGCAATGCATGAGTTTTATAATCAAAATCCGCCTGTAACGAGATATAATTCATTTGTGGAAGAAGAATATCACGATAGATATATTATATCATCGACAGACGATGCCGTATTAACTTCGGAGTATCCGAGCATCTATACTGTCGCGCCATATCAGTGTGTCAATCCTCCAAAAGTAGATCTTGGTAAAGACGTTCATCTTTGTATCGGACAAAAAACTGTCTTGAAAGCTCATATTGAATATGGGCGAGGTTACTATGGATATTATTTCTGGAATGGAATAAGAAGCGAGGATTATAAGCTGGAAACTTCAAATGACGGAAAATATATTTTTCGGGTAGAGGACGAATTGGGTTGCATTGCAGAAGATACAGTTGAAGTGAGTGTTCATCCTTATCCATCCCCGGAAATTATTAAGAATACGGATCTGTTATGTGAAGATGAGCCGTTACAAATTATTTATACAGATACAGTTGCAGCAAGCAGTGTAGTATGGAATTTTGGCGATGGTACAACAGCAGCAAATATTGACACAGTGCTAAAAACATTTCCGATAGGATGTGCGACATACTCTATCACACTTAACGCAGAAACAGAATATGGCTGTGCAGCAAGTACATCAACACAAGTTAGAACAGAGGTAGTACCGAGTGCAAAAATAGCTATGAATTTTTTGACGGATACGATTGCTGAAATTAATGCAATAATAGACAGCGCGTGCGACAACAACATAGCGTATAAATGGTTTGTTGATGACGTGTCGGTTTCTGATAAAAAAGAGTTCATTTTTGTCTTTCCGAAAAGAACGAATTATAATATACGTCTTGAAATTTTCACTTCAAAATGTAGTGCCGCAGTTGATACGTCGTTTGAAATAAAAGAACGTGCGTTTGTGTCATTTTCTTTAGACAGGAAAGATTTTTGTGCGGGCGAAAATGTCACGTTAAAAAATACTACTGAAATAAATTACGGTGATTTCGTTTTTTATTGGCATATTTCTAATGGAAAAAACTATACATCTTACGACAGCGTTGTAGAAAAGTTTGATGTGCAAGGGATGTATATTGTTTCGCTAATGGGAGTATCTGACGGGTGGGCGCGAACAGTAACCGATACTTTTTGGGTGCATAAGAACCCTGAACCGTCGCTTCCTGACTCCATCTTCACGTGTGAGAGTTACTATTTTTTAGTTGTGGAAAATTCAATACTTGACCAATATTTTTGGACAAACGAAAATGGTGTTTATATAGGTGGTTACCCTGTTTACAATGCTCGCAAAAGTGGAAAATATACCATTGTTCAGACGAGTAATTATGGATGTGTAGGTATTGACAGCACCGTTGTCATTCTTAACGAACGTATAAAAGTTAGACTTGGGAATGATAAAATTACTTGTGACAGTATAACTTTGGATGCAGGTTATCTTTCGGAGAAATGTATCTGGAATTATGCTGACACAGCACGTTTTTTTACTGTTAAAAAAAGCGGTAAAGTTGTTTTGCGTGTAGAGGCGGACAGCGGTTGTTTCGGGATGGACAGCATATATGTTTCTGTTTACAAAAAACCAAATGCATCTCTTGGAGTTGATACGTTTTTTTGTTCAGGAGATAGCGTTTTGCTTGTGCTGCCCGCACTTTCTTCGCAAGACTGTAGTGTGAGATGGAATGTGGATAATGACAGTTCTCTGTTCAGGTGGGTGACGCAAAGAGGAACATACAGTGTTACTGTGACGGATAGCAGCGGCTATTGCGCCGACAGTTCGTCTGTTTTTGTGGAAAAACGGCAGTCCCCGATACTCAATATACCTGACGTTATTTTTGCCTGTAATGGCGACACTGTTCTTCTCGAAATGTGGGGTAATGCTTCTGCGCAGCAGATTATTTGGAAACTTCCAGACGGATCATTAAAAAATGGTATCGTGCTTTCTACCGACAAAGAGGGATTTTATGGTGTGACGGTAACGTACTCTAATACTTGTTCTGCGAGCGGGGTGTGGAATGTGCAGAAACGTGAAACGTCTGCTGTTTCATCTTTTCTTATGTCAAGTACGGCGGATTTAGGCGACTCCGTCTTTCTTGTAAATCTTTCATACCCCACTCCTCTGTCTTATTATTGGGAAGCAACGAGTGGATTTCGTTCGGAAGAAGAAAACCCCATTTGTCAGTTTTATAGAAATGGGTTTTATTCGGTGAGGCTTGATGTTTCAAATAATGAATGTGCGGTAAGCAGAACAAAATTTATCACTATAGGCAGTGGTGCGTATGCGCCTCCACAAGTGGATAGCTCGTTCTTGCAGGATGATGCCGAAAAAAATGTCGCTGTTGCGACAGAGGAATGTGATATTGTTGTAAGCCCCAATCCGTCTAAAAATATTTTTAATGTTAGCATCGAAAAGGGTTTTGCGATGGAGTACAGTGTGATGACATTACTCGGTAAAAGAATTTGCACAGGAAAAATACATGAGAATAAATTTACCATAAATGCGAGCGGTTGGCATTCGGGGCTTTATTTGCTTTTTGTTGGAAAGAAAGTGGTTAAGTTGATAAAGGTGTAAATTTGTTGTAGTTTCCGATGTGAAACAGAGCACTGAAATATTTGTGAATATTACTAAAAGGTTGTGCAGTCGCCACAATTCGCGTTCGACTTTTTGGATAAGGACAGGCAGTATATAGCAACTATCTGTGCTGATGGAGAAGACGCTGACTATAACACCAATCCGCAGTCTTATATGTATAGTTCCGTCCAAATCCAAATTGTCGCAACGTAATTACCTAAAATCAATCGGCACAAGTTCCGACCCCAAAGAGATGGAAAATCTATGTGAACAAGGTCGATTATGGTATAACAGCTATAAAAAGATGTAAATTAATTCGGTCGTTCATTGGTTTTGATGCAATGAATTAGTCTGACATCGGCTGTCAGACCAAGTTCCTTTTTAATAGGATGCTGTTACTATGAAGCAGGACTTTTTGAAAAGTCATTAAAATACTTACAATTTGCAACTCAGTGTGATAATGAACAAAAACAGCGAGAACAGATTTGATGGAATTAGATGATAAAGAATTACTTGACAGGCAGGGAGAGTATAAAATGGCAAAGTTCTATTTCCGATAAATTTCCGATATTTCCGATAAATTTCCGATAGAACGGTACATCGGGATTTGTACTAAGGGCAATGCATTTGCGACACAGCACCATAACATATTGATAATAAGCGCATATTTCGGCGATACTCAATCAAACAATAGCAGGCAATGCCTGTCAATCTCAAACAAATCTACAACATAAGTAACTGTCGTCCCCACCACGCTAAAACTTTATCTCCAATTTTGCGTTCAACTGCAAAGGCGTGAGGCGGTTCGGAATACTGTACGCGCCACCGTTAAGAGTTTCTATCCAAGAGTAGGATATAGTATTGTTCATTTGGAAAATATTCAGAGCTTCCACACCGAGCCATACCTCTTTGAGATAGTGCAGAGGATTTTTCTTACTCTTGATACGCACCCCCCTCATCAACAAAAACGACAGCCCAATATCAACTCTTTTATATGCCGGCAGGCGCAACTTACCGCGATAGGCAAACAGGGACGGATCTTCGAGCCGACTTTTAGAGCCAGACGGAAGCCCTGTCGCATAAACAAGATTAAGATAAACCTTAAAATTCTTTTTGCGCGTAAAATAATCCTGAAAGAAAACATTCACCGCAAATAATTGATCGGTAGGACGTGGAACCCACCCCGACGTGTGAGAAGCATCGTATGTAATATTTTCGCTCGTCTTCATAAACGAAAGCGAAATCCATGATTCCGCACCCTCAACAAACTCCCCGCTAAAACGAAAGTCAAGCCCACCCGCATGACCACGAGAGCAGTTAAGTGCCATATAACGCACACTGATATTATCTATTTCGTAAGGATTTAAATCATATAAATATTTGTAGTATATGTCGGTAGTAAGTTTAAAAGGTCTGTTCCAAATCTTTATAAAAAAATCATTACCCGCAAGAACATGCACCGACTTCTGTGCCTTTACATCAGGATGAATATTTCCGTAAATATCCCTGTACTCCTTATACAGTGGCGGCTGTGCATAATGTCCGACAGCAAATCTAAAAGCTATATCCCTGCTCGAACGCGGCTTATACGTAAAATTTACTCGTGGACTTACAACAAATTCGTTATTAAAAGACGAATAAAACATACGCACGCCAACACAAAGATCATATTTATTTCCACTGTTAAAGTTAAATCGTGCCTGTCCATACGTTTGAAAAAAATGCGAGTAGTAGTGACTGTTCGAGCGGTAAATATCTTGTAGAATGGGGGGATATACGTTAAATCTGTTAGTGTCCCCAACAGTAGAGTAGGGCGGACCCGGAACAGAGTAATCCGAAGAATCGACGAGCGACCATTCGTTCAGGCGATCCACAAGATCCTGATACTGATAGCGTGCACCCCATTGAAGCAAAACGGAAGAAAAATTATATTCACCCTGATAATCTAACGAAGTAAAAACGCCGTCAAGCGCATTTCGGGCGTGATTTAAATTATGACCGACACCAAGTATCTCGCCCTCAATAACTTCACTCTCTGTAACAGTAGCATCGCTCAAACGATAATAACCGTCAATATCATAACTCTCGCTTTCCTTTGTGTTGAAAAAACTGAAAATAAATTTGTGCGAACGATTTTCTTTCGGCTGATAAAGCCACGAAAGCGAAGCCATGTACGTTTCAAATTTATCCTGTTCTCTGCCGTCGAAATAGACTGTAAATACTTTTGTATCACCTGTAGAGCCAAATGTTGTGGAGCGCGTTGTGGGAACAAGATTATAGATATTATATGCGATATTTCCAAAAAGATCAATAGAATGTTTTGAATTTATTTTCCATCGTAAAAGTCCCTGAAAATCGGTAAAAGACGGTTTATAATTACCTTTCTTTTCCATAGATTTTAAGACGTATGAAGTGGACTTGTGACGCAATCCGAGAAGATACGAAAACTGTTTATTTTTTGTGATACCCTCTAAATGCAGTGAACCACCCATAAAATGTCCGCTTATTGAGCCTGCAAACTGTTCCGTAGGCTCTTTATATTTGATGTCGAGGACAGACGACATTTTGTCGCCAAATTTTGCGTCAAAGCCACCGCTCGAAAATTGAACCGAGCTGACGAGGTCAGGATTTATAAAGCTCAATCCCTCTTGTTGTCCCGATTTAGTGAGAAAAGGACGATATACTTCAATACCGTTCACATAAACAAGATTTTCGTCAATATTGCCACCCCGCACCGAATATTGTGAACTCAACTCATTATTTGAGCGCACACCAGGGAACGTCATAAGTGCCGCTTCCACGCCACCTGTGATACCCGGTATTGACTGCGCTATTACAGGATCTATATTCACCGTAGAGCCACGTACTGGAGCGGTGACAGTCACCGCATCTATTAAACTTTCTTTTGAAGTGATAATGATGTTTAGCGTTCTTGTCTCGTCCTTTTTTAGATTTATGTTGATATGTTTCGTTTCATATCCAATATGCGAAACGCGCACTACCAACGGTCTTTCGGCAGGCATTGAAAACTTAAAATAGCCGTTATCGTTCGTCTGTGTGCCGTAAGATTTTACTGTGCCGATAGTTCCGATAGAAACGATAGGAAGCGGATTATAATTTTCATCATAGATGACACCCTCAACGGTCGCCATTTGTTGTTGCGCAGTGGCAATGCTTGACGTGCAGACAACCAATAGTAAACAGGTGAACACACTAAAAATCTTCATCTTCACTGCTATCTTTTTCTGATTTGGGAGGTGGCGGAGGGATATAGTCATCGTCACCGTATATCTCGAATTCTTTCTTCTGTGTTTCAATTTTTTTCGCATCTTTCTGACGTTTCCAGTCGCGAATAAATGCAGCCCACGCAAAAGGATTTAAGAGATTGTTCGGCGGGGAAAGCTGTCCTTTATAGTAAAGTTTATCAGTCACTTCTCTTACCATTGCACTATAATTTTGTCCTGCATCCATACGAGTATTGCGTGCCAGCTCCCTAATCTTAGCCAGAGAAAAATTTCGTTTCAAAATATCCTCCTGTGTTTCAGGCAGTTTAAGATTTATAAAAGCCTCTCTAAAATCATCTTTTGAAGGCCATGGATAAATAAACGTAGTAGGAAGCATATACGTATCTTGAGCCATAGACTGCACGATAGAATACGCATCCGCCGAAACAGTATCAGGGATAGTGTAGGACACGGGCACATAGCCGATAGAGGAGAACAAAAGTGTCTGACCTGATGTCACAACGAGTGAAAAAAAACCGTTAAAGTCAGAAACCGTTCCCTGTGAAGTGCCTTGAATAAGAACAGTCGCGAATGGAACTGCAAGAGTATCCGTTGCACCCACAATAATGCCCGAAAGTTGAATTACTTCAGGTTTAGAATACAGAGGATTTAGCAGAGTAAAGAACAAAAGTAACGCAAGAAAACCGCGTTTAAAGAGGAACAGTGCAGGAAGACCGCGTTTAAAGAGGAGCAGTGCAGGAAAACCGCGTTTAAAGAGGAACAGTGCAGGAAGACCGCGTTTAAACAGAGTTAGTGACAAAAGCAATGCAAGAAAATTGCGCTTAAAAAATGTGATTGTTTCCTGCATAATAAAAATATAAAACTTCTAAATCAGCCAAAGTTACGGCTTTTTTAGAAGTTTTGAAAGTATTGTGACCCCGAAGGGCAAAAAATTATTACAAACGCAGGAGCCCATTCTTTTCGGCTTCCACAAGACAGGCATAAATACCCTTTTTGTTGATATTACGAATACCATGAGCCGACACTTTGAGCGTAATCCAAGCGTCTTCCTCCGGGACATAAAATTTCTTTATCTGCAAATTTGGATAAAATTTGCGTTTTGTTTTAATATTCGAGTGAGAAACATGATTACCTGTTATCACTCTTTTTCCTGTGATTTCGCATACTTTAGACATGTCTTAATCTTTTAAGAATTTACAAAAGGGCTGCAAAGTTAAGAATTTCTCGTTAAAAACAAAAATTTTATAGAAAAAATATTGCAATATTTGCATTTTGAGGTGCTATGCGTAAGTTACGAACACTGATGTCTTAACAATTTGCAGCACCTCAAAATGCAAATGTGCCCAGGTGTGCCCAGGAATATGACCAAAAGATTGTAAAAATTCTCTAAATTTGCCGTTTGACAAAAATCTGACAGGATGTTCAGGTGCAATCAGGACAAGGATATGGATAAATACAACGAATATAAAGGGCTTCAACTTACCCGGATTAGCGAGGAAGTGCGAAAATTTTGGGAAGAAAACGGCATTTTTGAAAAAAGTTTGAAGCAGCGAAAAGGCAAAACACCTTACGTCTTTTACGAAGGACCGCCATCTGCTAACGGCGTTCCGGGCATTCATCACGTAATGGCTCGCACGATAAAAGATATTTTTTGTCGCTATAAAACCCTTAAAGGGCATTATGTAGAACGCAAGGCAGGCTGGGATACGCATGGACTTCCTGTAGAACTCGGCGTAGAAAAAATGCTCGGTATCACGAAAGAGGACATCGGCAAAAAAATATCGGTAGAAGAATACAACGCCGCCTGTCGCAGGGAAGTTATGAAATATAAGGATTTATGGGATGAAATAACTCAAAAAATGGGCTATTGGGTGGACTTGACAGATCCATATATTACTTTCGATAATAAATATATAGAAACTTGCTGGTATCTTTTAAAACAATTTTACCAAAAGGACTTACTTTACAAAGGCTTTACAATTCAGCCGTATTCGCCCGCTGCAGGAACAGGTTTATCTTCGCACGAACTCAATTTACCCGGCTGTTATCAAACAGTAAAAGACCAGACAGTTGTTGCACAGTTTAAGGTAATTTCTGATTTTAGCAAGATTTTTGGCGCAAATGGTTCAAATGGCGCAAATGGTTCAAACATCGTAAATTCAGGCGACCTTTACTTTCTCGCGTGGACGACAACCCCCTGGACGCTTCCGTCAAACACCGCCCTCTGCGTAGGGGAGAAGATAGACTACGTTGTGGTTGCCACATATAATCCCTACACAGGAAAAGAAGAAACAGTTATTCTCGGACGTGATTTGCTGGGGAAATATTTTGCTTCCGAAGCGGAAGTTTCAACAATAGAGGAAATGCAGGCGAAACGTGCCGAAAATCCAGATAGCAAAACAATTCCATACTGCGTACTGAAAGCGTTGAAAGGCAGCGACCTCACAGGTATTCATTACGAGCAGCTAATTCCATGGACGCAGCCCGAAGACGGTGACGCTTTCCGCGTAATAGCAGGCGACTTCGTCACAACCGAAGACGGCACAGGCATAGTGCATATCGCCCCAAGTTTCGGCGCGGACGACTTTCGCGTAGCAAAGAAAAACGGAATAGGCTCTCTTACGCTTGTGGACAAGCAAGGGCGGTTTACCGAACAGGCGGCGGACGGCTTTGCAGGTCGTTATGTAAAGCCACAATACGAAGAAAATTACGACCCCAAAACGAGTATAAGCGTTGATGTCGATATTATCGTTATGCTCAAACAGCAGAACAAAGCATTCAAAATAGAAAAGCACGAACATAGTTATCCTCACTGTTGGCGTACAGATAAGCCCATTCTTTACTATCCTCTCGACTCATGGTTTATCCGTACAACGTCCGTTAAGGACAGGATGATTTCACTCAATAAAACGATAAATTGGAAGCCCGAAAGCACAGGCACAGGTCGCTTTGGCAACTGGCTCGAAAATCTTGTTGATTGGAACCTGTCCCGCTCCCGATATTGGGGTATTCCGCTTCCTGTTTGGACAACTGCCGACCGTGTCGAACAAATTTGTGTTGGCTCGCTCGAAGAACTCAAAAACGAGATAGAGAAAGCAGTAAAGGCAGGGGTAATGCAGAGCAATCCGCTCGCCGACTTTGTACCAAATGATTTCTCCTCAGAAAATTATCAAAAGTTTGATATGCACCGTCCGTACGTGGACGACATAGTTCTCGTTTCCGCAAGTGGCAAAAAAATGTTCCGCGAAAGCGACCTTATAGACGTGTGGTTCGACAGTGGCTCTATGCCGTACGCACAACTTCACTATCCATTTGAAAATGCAGATAAATTCAAAACAAATTTTCCTGCAGATTTTATTGCCGAAGGTGTCGATCAAACACGCGGATGGTTTTTTACGCTTCATGCAATTTCTTCAATGCTTTTCAATTCCGTTGCGTACAAAAATGTCGTTTCCAATGGACTTGTTCTTGACAAGAACGGCAACAAGATGTCCAAACGTCTTGGCAACGGTGTTGATCCTTTTGAAACGATAGATAAATATGGCGCAGACGCTACACGTTGGTACATGATTACAAATGCCCAGCCGTGGGAAAATTTAAAATTCGACTTAGAGGGCATTGCAGAAGTTCAACGTAAATTTTTCGGGACTCTCTACAACACATACAGTTTCTTTTCGCTCTACGCAAACATAGATGGATTTAATTACAGAGAGCAGGACGTTAGCGAGCGCCCCGAACTCGACAGATGGATTTTATCCGAACTCAACACCCTTATAAAAAATGTTGATAGTGCTTACAGCGAATATGAGCCGACCCGTGCGGGAAGACTTGTTCAGGAGTTTGTAGATGCGCATTTAAGTAATTGGTATGTACGTTTGAGTAGAAGACGTTTTTGGAAAAGCGAGGAAGTGCAGGACAAACTTTCTGCGTACCAGACCCTCTACACTTGCTTAAATACCGTAGCAAAACTTATTTCCCCGATTGCTCCATTTTTTGCAGACAGACTGTATCAAGATCTAAATTCCGTAACAGGAAAAGAAGAGTGCATATCAGTCCACCTTGCAGATTTCCCTAAGGCAGACGACACGAGTATTGACAGCAATTTAGAGGAGAGAATGGAACTCGCACAAAGAATTTGTTCCATAATTTTATCGCTTCGCAAGAAGACCAACTTGCGCGTCCGTCAGCCATTATCAAGGGTTTTAATACCTGTGTTAAATGAGCATTTTCAAAAGCAGATAGAAAATATTTCTTCGCTTATACTGTCGGAAGTCAATGTAAAAAAGATAGAATTTTTGACAGACACTTCGCTTCTGGCAAAAAAAATAAAACCAAATTTCAAGGCACTCGGTCCGCGCTACGGAAAGTTAATGAAAGACGTTGCGACAGCAATCACAGCATTTTCGCAAGAGCAGATTTCTGCCATTGAGCAGAACGAAAATATTTCTCTCGATATTGCCGGACAGCAGGTAGAAATTCTGTTGAGTGATGTAGAAATTTATACGGAAGATGTCCCTGGATTTGCCGTTGCAACAGAGGGAACTGTTACGGTTGCTTTGGATATTCAACTGACAGAAGAACTGAAAGGTGAGGGGCTTGCGCGTGAACTAATAAATCGTATTCAGAACATGCGTAAAGAAAAAGGATTTGAAGTTACAGACAGGATTATTGTTAGCGTTGTGATTTCCACAGAATTGGAATTTGCTATTAAGCAAAATCTTGACTACATTTGTACTGAAACGCTCGCAAAGGAATTTAATTTCACAGAGGGGACACTCTCTGATGTTGTTGATTTGGGTGATGGAGTGAGTGTTATGATTGCTTTGCAAAAAGTTAATTAAAGAGTATAAGTAGTAAAAAAATAAAACGAATGCAAAATAGATAATTAAAAATGATTAGTTTTGCATAAAGACAAGGAGGAAGATATGTCAATGAAACCAAAAAAGGCAACAAAGAAAAATGTTGCGAAGAAGACGGCTGTTAAGAAAGCCGTAACAAAAAAGCCTGTTGCAAAAGCGGCAGCGAAAAAAGTGGCACCTAAAAAGCCTGAAACGCCTAAAAAGCCTAAAGAGACAGTTGCGAAAATAGCAGTAAAAAAAGCTACTGCAAAAAAATCGGTTGCGAAGCCTGTTGTAAAAAAAGTTGTGGCGAAGAAGCCTGAGGTAAAAGTAGTAGCTAAAAAAGTTGTGGCGAAAAAGCCTGCGGTAAAGGCGGTAGCTAAAAAGGTTGCGGCGAAGAAGCCTGCGGCAAAGGTGGCAGCTAAAAAAGTTGCGGCAAAGAAGCCTGCGGTAAAGGTGGCTAAAAAAGTTGCGGCGAAAAAGCCTGCGGTAAAGGCGGTAGTTAAAAAGGTTGCGGCGAAGAAGCCTGTTGTGAAAAAAGCAGTAGTAAAAAAAGTTGTTGCAAAAACTGTGGCGAAAGTTACTGAAAAAAAAGTCGTGGCAAAGAAGTCCATTACTAAACCAGCAGTTAAAAAATCTCAACCTGTTAAAACGCTTTCTGGAAAGCCTATTGTGAAATCAACATTAAAAATAATTTCCGAGCACGCGACACTCCTAAAAAATGAGGCGGTAAATCTAATCAACAAAGGGAAAGAAAAATTTCGTTATTCCGACGAGGAGCTTGCCGAGTTCAAAAGAATTATTGAGGAAAAGTTAGAGACGGCAAGACACAATCTTGTTGTTCTGAAAGAGGCGTACGCCAATACAGGGGAAAACGATATAAACGATACGTCCCCTTCTTTTAAAGTACTTGAAGAAGGCTATCAAGTCCTTTCAAAGGAAGAAAACGCTCAACTTGCGGCACGTCAGCAAAAGTTTATTTCCGCTCTCGAATCCGCCCTTGTTCGCATTGCAAACAAGACGTACGGCATCTGTCGCGAAACAGGCAAGTTAATCGAAAAAGAACGTCTTAAAATCGTTCCTCACGCAACGCTTAGCATCGAAGCCAAGCGCGACCAAAACAAGAAGTGAAGAAGAAATATTTGCCTTTTGTAGTCGTAGCAGCTATTCTGCTTATAGACCAATTAACAAAATTCCTCGTCAAGTTAAATATGTCCCTTGGCGAGGAAATTGTTCTGTTTGATTGGTTTCGTATTCATTTTGTAGAAAATGAGGGGATGGCTTTTGGAATGTCGCTTGGGTCTGAATGGGGCAAATTCCTTTTAAGTTTATTCCGTATAGTGGCAATATCACTACTTGTTTGGTATATATCTAAGATGGTAAAGAAAGGTGTAGAAACCAACTTGCGCATAGCCTCTTTGTCGCTTATATTGGCGGGTGCGGCTGGAAATATGCTTGACAGTGCTTTCTACGGATTGATTTTTTCTGACAGCTATTTTCGTGTCGCAGAATTTTTGCCACAGCAGGGATACGCACCATTTCTTTTCGGAAAGGTCGTAGATATGCTTTACTTTCCACTCTTTAAAATAGGGGACTTCACCTTTTTCGACCCTGTCTTCAACGTAGCCGATTCCGCCATAACAATCGGCTTTGTCTTGTTCTTCCTATCCCAAGTAAAAATCTCAAAAACCTCCCACAAACAGGCGAATATTTAATATCTAAACGTAAGTCTATTTCAGCGAAACCTCATTTCGTCTTTCAATTCTTCCATTAAATTGAACACAATAGGACACATCGAATAACAGGACAGCATTTGCCATAAACGGGAAATAAATCTATCTTCCTGTGTATAAGGATACATTCGACAATTTTGGGGACGAATTTCATAAATGCTGCACTCTTTACCTTTCAGATAACGGCAGGGTCTATTCTTAAAACAAATATTGTCCTCAAATTCATCTTTTTCGCAGAACTGATTTTTATATTCCTCTGTTGAGATACCATCTAATTTGGCATACCTCTCAATATCATCCGAATGAACTTCGGGGTTCAATTCTATGCAGCAATTACCACATTGTGTACAATCAATTTCTCTTGTAATTTCACTATGCAAGCGATGAACAATCTCATCCACATCCTCACTGTTTTTTCCTTTCAAAAATGTTCGAAATCGTATGTTTTCGTCTTCTCGAATATCAGCAAGAGCCTCTATTTTACCTAAATCAGTTTCCCTTAATTGTTTCATGTCAAATGTTATAAATTTCTATATAATTTGTCGTGAAATTAGTCCACAACGCAAAAATAGAAAAAATGATTGTTTTATGCAAGACAATTGCAGGGCAAACGCATTATAAAATTATCTGACAGATATACAGTGATTTGTAAAATCGAATGTTGTCAATTTTTGCAAAAATAGCAAAAGCCAACATTTGATTATCAGAATATTATATGCGTAAAATATTTATAATGCGTTTGCTCTGAAGAAATAATTTGTTTCCAAATAAAGAAACTTGTATCTTTGTAAAAAGATAATAATATGGACTATAAATTTAGGGTGATTTTTCTTGAGGAAGCCAATGAGTTTTTGGACGGGTTGGACGAAAAATCCAGAGAGAAAATCCTTTACAATATATGGAAAATTCGCGGGTCAAAAATAAACGACAAAGAACTTTTCAAAAAATTGCGGAACGAAATTTGGGAGTTTAGAACATTGTACAACAAAACATATTATCGTTTGTTTGCATTTTGGGATAAATTGGATAAAACAGATACGCTTGTTGTTTCAACTCATGGGATTATAAAGAAGACAGATAAAATCAGTGAAACGGATGTCATTAGGGCGAATGCTTTGCGAGAAAAGTACTTCAATGAAAAAAAGTAAGTGAAAAAATTATAAACATATGAAAACATATACATTAGAAGAAATAACCGATAAGCATATTGGAAAAAAAGGGACACCAAGACGCGATGCCTTTGAAAGTGAATTACAACTTGAGTTATTAGGTCAAAGGATAAAGCAAATACGTCGAAACCGTAATTTGACACAAGAAGAATTAGGAAAACTTGTCGGTGTTCAAAAATCTCAAATTTCTAAAATTGAAAATAGCTTAACAAATGCGAGGTTTGATACAATATTAAAAGTATTCAGATCACTGGGAGCAAGAATAAATTTTAATGTTGAACTGACTTAAAATTCTATACTGTAAGTTTTAGATTTTTTTACTCGGAAGTGTTTTAGCGTGTTATGGTGCGTATTCCGGTGCATATCCCCCCACAAAAACGGCAATGAAATAGTCGAATAAAGGCTCAAAAACGGTGCTTTATGATTTGTCTATTCGCGTGATAATCAGCAGTGCTGTTTTTTCTAATGCGAGATTTCGGAGCATATCCCCCCAGTTAATTGTTTTTTCTGCAAATACAGTAAAAACAAGCCTGTAATAGTTTCTATTTCGGCGCATATCCATTCATTTTTCACTTAATAAAGAACTTCTTATATGTTTAGCTGTTAATTATTATATTGTCAGATAATAATTTTTAACACTAATCATTATGGCTGGAAAAATAACAGTTATGAGTAAAATCAAACAACTATTGCTAATGTATCAGCGTGGTGTTTCCAACAGAAATATCGCGTTGCGTTTAGGTCTCGACAAAGGGACTGTAAACAGCTACGTAAATAAGGTTCGTGTCAATGCTTTTGACATAACGCAACTGCTATCTCTTGATGATCCGCTGTTAGAGTCGTATTTTATTTCTGGCAGTCCCGCTTATTTGTGGCGAGCGTTATACGGTAATGCGTGAGATGTTACCTTATTTTGCTGATGAACTAAAATTAAAACATGTTACCCGTCGTTTATTATGGGAAGAATACATATCTTCAAATCCTGACGGTTATCGTTACACCCAATTTTGCTACCATTTGCAGCGTTATCTAATGTCTAAAAAAGGGAGTGTTATCTTAGATCATTTGCCTTGCGGTGAGTTATATGTTAATTTTGCCGGCGAGACTCTTGAATATTTTGATCGTTCAACAAATACAGCAAAAAAAGTAAAGGTTTTTATCGGTTGTATGCCCTATTCGAGTTATACTTTTGTGATGGGTGTAAAGAGAGAGAAAACAATTCGGACTGCAACGCCGAAAGTTTGGAAAGCGGTGTATTATAAACAGTTGATATGCTTTCGTAGGTTACAAGCAACTCAAAGCCGTTAGTAATTCGGGCGTGTTGCGGATTGAGCGTGTAACGGTGAAACTTAGTGATTTTCTGTTGTTGCTCGGCTTAATCCAAATTTCTACACCGTCCACAAAATTGTAGCATACAGCAGGAATGCGACCGTGGAAATAGGTATAAATCAAGTGCCGTACATAGTTTAATGCAAGGCGTGGCGTTTTATTTAGATTGATTGTTGCTGTATATTTATTGCCCTTACACTCGGTTTCTTCGTTGGCAAATGAACAATAGAGAAATTTGCACTCCGAAAGTGTGTCGGCGTTTTCTTCCCACAAGGGAAGTAACTCGTCCTTAAAAACAATGTTCGGGCGGGTGTCCTCAACTTTTTCGGAATACAGATTAACTGTAATCGTGTCTGTTGGCAATGTGAATGAGAGTAGGTTGAATTGCATCGTTATATTTACATTTTGTTTTTTTATTGATATGTGAAGCAATTGAGGCAATTATGAGGCAATTATTTTTTAGTTTTGCCCGAATGCCCGCTTTTTGCCCGCTTATTTTAGTTCGTAATAAATTTATTCACGACATTTTTTGCGACATTCGCGACATTTTCGCGACATTTTCCACGACATTCACGACAGAGAAATTATGTAAAAAACATTTTTCCCTTCGCCGTTTCTTTTGAAAATTTCCTTAAAAATAAGGTCGTCTAAATCTCGTAGTGCCGTTCTGGAAATCACATTGTTTAACTCTTGATACTCCTTATTTGTTATTTTCCCTTTCTCTTTTACATACAATACGGCTTTTATTTGCCTTTCGTTCAGTATTTTATCGCGCAAATCTTCTTCGTTGATTACATCTTTGCGGAACACTACCCAAAAGCCCGACATATCGTAATAATACAGCGGTATGGGCAATCCTGCGGATAGACATTGTGTGGTCATTTTGGAATATCCGCGACCCCAAGTTTCAATGTAGCCGCATCTGAAAAAAGCGTTGGCGATATCGGGATTGAAAGGGATAGAAGGGTGTTTGCTTTTCGACAATTTTTCCATCGTCCAATTTTCAGGCAGTTGCCCAAAGTTCCAAATCATTATTTTGTTGAAAAATCAAATCACTGTCGGACTCAAAGTAGCCAATTTTGATATACGCATTGGTTATAAACTTTTCGGGGTCTGGGTGGAACAGCAAAAGCGTAGCCCTTTTTAAATAACCATTATCTGTCAATTTTAGGTTGTTAAGCAGAATTTCGTTGCTGTCAGTCAGTACATCATCATCGAGGCGTTTGCTTTTAATGCCGCGTTTGCGAAAAAAGTCAAAAGTTTCGGGCTTTAAATCGGCAACTGTAACATTAGGAACAGGTACGCTGTCCCAATGTTTGCCCTGCTTGCCCAAAAGGAATTTATCCAACGCTGCGCCTTTCAACTCTTGTTTGGTGCTACCACTACGATAGTGATATTCGCCTTTGTAATTCACAGGGTTGGGCTGTGGCTCAACAACGATTTCAATATATTCGCCATTGGCGGTTTCGTGCAGATTTACATCACAAATAATGCCTAAAATGGTGGTTATCTTATTGGGCAGTTCTTCCATCAAACGCTTGGCATCTTTGACACCTACCACCTCGCCATTGTCGTCTTTACCAATGAAAATTCTACCGCCTTGCGCATTGGCAAAACCGCAAATCCATTTCAGGTATTCGTCACGCCAACTGCTTTTGTATTCTATGTTTTGAGACTCGGACATAATATTCTAATTTCTAAAAGTTGATATTCTTATTCCTTCTTCTTTATTGAGAAGTCCCTTTGTTTCGATTTCAAATTTTGATATGTAATCTTTGCATTTGAGGACTTCCGTAAACTGCAAATTTACTTTATTATTTTGCAAAAATGGTCTTTTCGACACAGTTGTAATTTGAGGTGCTGCAAATTGTTAATAACTAAAAAAGACATCAGTGTTCGTAACTTACGCATAGCACCTCAAAATGCAAATGTGCCGATTTCGTCATTGCTACCCCCACGTCCAAAAATTGTTTTTAAAAAGTTTAACGATTGATTTGTGTTGTTCTGTTTTGTCAGGAATATCGACAGGGTTCTACCGTTCCGTTTATTTTAAGAGAAATTTAAGCCATATCTTAATAATTCTTAACGTTTAAGTTTTTTTAAGAAGAAAAATTTGGTGGATTGATTTGTCTGTGTTATATTTGCCTCATCTAACTATTAAACATCAAACAAATGAATGACATCGTAAATTATGAGCAGGTGAAAGGCAAAATCATCACCATCCGTGAACAACAAGTAATCCTTGATAGTGACGTGGCAGAACTGTATGGAGTAGAGACAAAAAGAATTAATGAGGCTGTAAGTAATAACCTTGAGAAATTTCCCTACGGTTATGTTTTTGAGCTTGATAATAAGGAGTTTGGAAATTTGCGGTCGAAAATTTCGACCGCAAATTTGGCAAAAACAAGAGTTCTTCCTAAAGCATTTACCGAAAAAGGGCTTTATATGCTTGCCACCTGTAACCATAAAATTAAAAACAAATGAATAACATCGTAAATTATGAGCAGGTGAAAGGCAAAATCATCACCATTCGTGAACAACAAGTGATACTCGACAGTGACGTGGCAGAACTGTATGGAGTAGAAACAAAAAGAATTAATGAGGCTGTAGGTAATAACCCTGAGAAATTTCCCGAAGGGTATGTCTTTGTTATTGATAATCAAGAACAAAAGGAACTGGTCGAAAATTTCGACCGGTTCAATCGGCTTAAACATTCGACTGTTGAAAATAAAGCATTTACCGAAAAAGGGCTTTATATGCTTGCCACCATCCTAAAAAGTCCGAAAGCAGTGCAAACAACAATTACAATAGTGGAAACGTTTGCACAGATGCGCGAATTTAAGCGTACCATCGGAGAACTTACAAAAACGACTGAAAAAGAAAAGCAACAAGCATTAATACAAAAAAGTGGTGAAATTATTTCTGACATCATTGGTGATGATATGGTAACAGAGGGAACGGAAACAACGTTCAAAGCAAATTTCGCCATATTTAGTTTGGAACATAAAGTTATCAAAAAGCATAAGTAATATCACAGAATGTTCGTGGGGCGTTGCGGGTGGACGGCTGTGGGAATAGGAACAAGGACGGTTGTCCCGCAGAGGGGGTAGCGCGAGACCCCGCAGCGAAGCGAGGAGGCTCGCGCTCAGGGGGAGACTTCCCCCCCAAAAAAATCCGAAAAATTGTAATCAAAAATCCTCGTACAACAACTTGTCGTAAGGATAGCGGGTGACGTGGACTTTACGGACTTGGGTGTAGAGAAAGTCGCGGAATGTTTGTAGATTTTCTTTCGTTTTCGCGGAGATAAAAAATGCGGGAGCGTGAAGTTTTTTTACCCAAAGTTTTTCCAAATTATTAATAGAATTTCCGTCATCAGGTGCATATTTTGTCGTGGAAGCCTGCCGTTCCCTATAAGCGTCAATCTTATTAAAAACAGTAATACGGCATTTGTCGGCAACACCAATTTCAGAAAGTGTTTGCTCTACAATTTCTATCTGCTCTTCAAATTCGGGGTGCGATAAATCGACAACGTGCAGTAAAATATCACTTTCACGAACTTCATCAAGAGTTGATTTAAACGACTCCACCAAATGATGAGGAAGTTTACGAATAAATCCAACAGTGTCGCTCATTAAAAACGGAAGATTTCCGATAACAACTTTTCTCACAGTTGTGTCAAGCGTTGCAAAAAGTTTATTTTCGGCAAGAATATCGCTCTTGCTAATAATATTCATTAGCGTACTCTTGCCAACGTTCGTATATCCGACAAGGGCTACACGCACCATCTTTTCTCGATTTTTCCGCTGTGTTATTTTTTGTTTGTCTATTTCTCTTAAACGTTCCTTTAATAGCGAAATTCTATCATTAACAACGCGGCGGTCTGTTTCAATTTCTTTTTCACCGGGTCCGCGTGCACCGACACCGGCTCTCTGACGACTTAAATGTGACCACATTCTTGTAAGACGTGGCAACATATATTGATATTGGGCAAGCTCAACTTGTGTGCGAGCGTGGGCAGAGCGTGCGTGCAGAGCGAAAATATCAAGGATAAGACGCGTACGGTCGAGTACTTTTGCGCCTTTGCGCTTTTTTGCGCCTGCATCATCACTTGCATCATAGCCCGCACTCGAAAGCACCGCTTCCACATTGCGTGTTTGCGCAGGCGAAAGTTCATCATCAAAAACTACAATATCTATTTCTTCGGCTTCTACATATTGTCTTATTTCTTCTAATTTACCTGAGCCTACATACGTTCGATGGTCTGGATGAGGAAGATTTTGCAAGAAAATTTTCACTGCTACCGCCCCCGAAGTAGTTACTAAAAAAGCTAATTCGTTTAAGTATTCACGAGCTTTTTCTTCGGAAGTGTTTCCGTCCGCTACACCCACCAACACCGCTCTCTCTATAATTTTTTTCGTTTCAATCATAAAAACATAAATTTACAATAACACCAACCCCAATTGCCCGAAAGCCCCTTGATTGCCCGAAAGCCCCTTGATTGCCCGAAGCTCCTCGATTGCCCGAAGCTCCTCGATTGCCCGAAGCCTCTCGATTGCCCGAAAGCCCCTTGATTGCCCGAAGCCCACTCGCCAGAACCGTCCAGAAACCGTCAAAACCACCAAAACTCCACTTAAAATCCAATTATCCCCCTCACTTCCGCCACCGTCTTTTTCGCGCTGTCGTGAGCCTGCGCCGCCCCCTCTGCGAGCACATCATCAAGATATTTTTTATCAGCAAGAAGCGAAATAATTTTCTCTCTAAAAGGGGTAACAAACCGAACGGTATCTTCGGCAAGTTGCTTTTTCATATCCCCATAACGTATTTCCATATTATTATATTTCCCGTTATAAAAATTATAAGTTTCTTCGCCGCTAATAATACGCACAAGAGAGAAAATATTTTCAATCACCTCAGGTTTTTCCTGTCCCAACGCTGTTGGACCACTATCAGTAACGGCACGCATAATTTTTTTGCGAATTGCTTCGTCGGTATCAGAAAGATAAATCGCATTCATCTCGCCCTCACTTTTCCCCATCTTACTTTTGCCGTCAAGACCAGGAACTTTAAGTGGCTTCTCGCCAAAATTAAACGCCTGCGGTTCGTTAAAATATTTCACATTATACATAGCATTAAAACGATTTGCAAACGTGCGTGTCATTTCCAAATGCTGCAATTGATCCTTTCCAACAGGCACAAAATCAGCCTTATGTATAAGAATATCCGCTGCCATAAGCGTAGGATATGTGAGAAGTCCTGCATTTATATTCGCAGGATTTTCTCTCGCTTTATCCTTAAATGAGGTGCAGCGCGAAAGCTCGCCAAGTGAAGCAAGCATATTCAAATACAGGTAGAGTTCCGTTGTTTCAGGCAAATCACTTTGAGCATATATGACAGATTTTTCAGGAACAATACCTGCTGCAAGATAATTCGCAAGAATATTGTGCACATTGCTTTTTAGGTCCGCAGGATTAGGATGCGTAGTTAAAGAATGTAAGTCGGCGATAAAAAAATAACATTTATAGTCATCCTGCATTTTAACAAAATTATGCAGTGCGCCAAAATAATTTCCGAGATGTAAATTTCCAGTAGGTCTAACTCCACTAACAACTGTTTTCATACGTTTTCAAATTGTTTTTAATAGGTCGTATGGAACTCGCCAATAAACATTTGTCCTTGGGTGTCAAACATTTATTTACATGATTGTTGTTCGTGTCCCGGCAATGTAAGCAGGCTTCCATTGCTCTCGCTACTCCAACAATTATCATGCTCGTTTCATAACAAATTAATTTTTAATTATTCTAAATTTCTCCGCACAAACACCAAACACAAACAACAATCGCGCCAGCTACAATTCTAACGCAGTACTCCGCACATCCCGCCCGCCACAAAAAAGGTTTCAGGTGTTTATAATTCGTTGAACAGGTCACGTAAAACTCGCACGTAAAGGTACGAATTTTCTCCATTTATTTTTTCAATGCGCTGTTTGCCCACTGACGGAACAGTGTAGCGTTTTGCGAATTAACACGAGAACCAACAGAAAAAATTGTGTTCAAATCATAAATTCTTGTTCGATAATTTTTACCATCAAACAACTAACATTTTTTAAGAGTTTGTAAGTTCAATTTCGCGTTTGCAATTCAAAAATTTATGTGTACCTTTGCGGGATTGACCGTTGGTGGTCTTTTTGTTGTTAAGTAGTCGTGTTGATTTTCTATCTCAATTAGACAAAGAACAAGGGACACTTCAATATAAATAAGATTGCAACTAAATAATGACAGGTTTTAATTTTAGTCGGTCAGTAGCGTAAAATGTAATAAATAAATGTACACAAAAATAAAGGCGTAATGACGTTGAAGAAAACTGTTGACCCTTGTGTTGAAACGGAACCATTTTCTGAATATGGGGAGTGGAATTTACTGCGTTTTGGTGATGCAAGTGTTTTTTCGGACTCTTCGAAATTTTATCCACTTGATTTTAGTCTGTTTTGTAATAAAAATTTAGAAATTCTAGAAGATAAGATAGAAAGCATTAATTTAGTATCTCATATTTACCCATCAAATGTTTGTAATCAAAATTGTTATTATTGCTTTACTCGGAACGATCGTATATTATATCCAAAGCGAATGCTGTCTGAGAAAGCTATAGATAATATAGCAAATTCAGTGGAACGATGCGGCCTAAAGCTTGCAAGAATTGTTGGAACAGGCGAACCGTTGACAAATCCATTAACTCCTACTTTAATCAAAAAACTAAATCAAAAAGGAGTATATATAACTTTAATTACGAATGGGGAGTTGTTAGATGAAGATCATTATTTTGGATTGAATTTAATTGATTTAATTCAAGAAAATGTGAAGTTTTTAAGAATCAGTATAGATGCGTCTGATTCCAATACATACCAATTATTACACAACCCAAGTAGAAATGACGCATTTAAAAAGATATTAAAATCGATAGAAAATATTTCTAAAAAGAAGGAAAATAATGACATTGTCATTGGAGCAACTTTTATTATTACAACTGAAAATATGGATCAAATGGTCAAATTTGCAAAATTGTGCGCTAATATTGGTGTTGATGTAATATGGTATAGAGTAGTAAATGGTAAAAATCTTTCTCAATATGAAATCGAAATTATAAACAAACAAATAAAAGATTTAAAAAAGGTAGATATAAAAATTAATTTTGAAAAATTAAATAAACGAATTGCTAATTTAACATATAATATGGGGCAAACTTGTTATGCTACTAAATTTAAATCAGTTGTAACATCAGATGGTAAAGTTTATCCGTGTATCACGTATCAGTTTAATAAAAAATATGAATTAGGTAATTTGAATACAAATAGCTTGTATGAAATATTGTCATCGGATATTTATAAAAATTTTCTTAAAGCAAGAAGGAGTGGGTTGTTGAAATGTTGCGAAAAAGGTTGTCATGAAAAAGTTTTTAATAACAGCATGATACTTCATAAACAAAACATATCTTCTAATATTTTTTACAAAGAATACAAGTCGTATGAATTGAAGTGAATAAAGAAAATATGATAAAAAAAACGAAGACTTTTTTTTGCAAATTAAAATGGTGGTTTGTAGGTTTTATTTTTCTATATCCCTTTTATTGCCTGCTAATAAATAAAATTTTGAGTGTAAATTTGGGTGTGTTATACACATTCGGGCTATCCTTGAAAGATTTTATGGCTGTTTGGATAGCGTTAGGAGGTATTATCGGCGTTATTGCGAATATAAGGCAAACACAAAAGCGCATTACGATTCAGGAAAATCAACAAGAAGAAAATAAAAAACAATTTAATACTCAAATTAAAAACCAGAATGACCAAATACAAATCCAACAAAAGCAGTTACTCGATACTCGTTTTTCTTCAGGCATAGAGCTTTTAGGTCATACAAATGAATCTACCCGTATTGGCGGTGTGTATAATCTTTATTCTCTTGCTAACGAATATGGTGATGATTATTTAGAGCCTGTTTGTGAGATTCTTTGCGCCCATATTCGTACTATTACAGGCAACAAAGAGTATCAGGAAAAATATAAAGAAAAACCATCGAATGAAATTATTATCATATTAACGATGTTATTTAGTAAGGACAAGAATGACAAATTGATTTTTGATGAGTGTGAAAAAAATCTTATGGAGATATTTTTATGTGGAAGAAAATTTTACGGGGCAACATTAAATCGTGTAAATTTGAGAAGTTCAATATTAGATAATGTTACATTGGGCAAAACAAATTTAAGTCGTGTCAGCTTCAGAGATGCTTCGCTTACTCAGTTCAAATTTTGGAAAACAAAGTTACATGACTCTGAATTCAATGGCACTAAATTTAATAAGGTAGAATTTGATGAAACAGAATTGAAAGAAGTTAGTTTTAAAAATGCGCAACTAAAAAGCATTGATTTCAATAAATCTGTATTAGAAAATATTGACTTTACGGGAACGATACTTCAAGGCTATAAAAATCATGAAATTATAGGAAATTCTCTCACTTAGCAGGTTAGATCTCACAACAAAAATAAAACAACAAACCAATTAAAAAACTAACAATCATTTTATTAATCCTTGCCTTGCAGGAGGAGGGCTGGCATTTTTGCAAAAAATGTTGATATCATTTCTGAAAAATTACAGGACGAGATGTTTTCGTTTATAGCAAGATATTATTTACCTTTGTCCAAATATATAAACACAATGACATATTCGGATATACTTATTTACATGGAGTCGGTAGATGGTGACAGATCACTTTGGAAGTCGAAGATGACCGAAGACATCAAAGAAGCAAAGGTCGCATTGCTTGGTGTAGGGGACGCGGGCGGAGTGTCTGCGAACAAGATAAGAGAAAAACTTTATTCTCTGTATCCCACCTCATCATTTGTAAAAACTATTGACATAGGAAATCTTAAAAAAGGGCTGACCGACAGTGATACACGTTTTGCACTTACCGAAATATCAAAGTTTTTCATACAGGAAAACATTATCCTCATCCTTATCGGAGGGACGCAAGACCTCACATATTCCCTCTACAAAGGATATTCAGCTGTCGGCAAAGTTATAAATATGTTGTCGATAGACCCTTTTTTCGATATAGGAGAGATGGACGGAGAGATAACGCCACGTTCATATTTGAGCAATATAATTGTGGACAAGCCCAACTATCTTTTCAACTATTCTCACCTCGCATATCAAACATATTTGGTTGAAGAAGATGCGGCAGACTTAATGCATAAACTCTATTTCGATATAGAGAGAGTCGGTGAAGTCAAGAGCAAATTAATACAGATGGAACCATATTTTCGCAGTGCAGACTGTGTCAGTGCAGATATTTCCGCAGTTCGTTTTGCTGACAATCCGGGTTGCAACAACAACATACCGACAGGTCTTTATGCCGAAGAAATATGCCAGCTTATGCACTATGCAGGCATCAGCAATCGTACAACATCACTCGGTATTTTCGGCTACAGCCACGAGAAAGATGTCCGTCTGCAATCAGCGTTTTTGCAAGCCGAGATGATTTGGTGTTTCATAAATGGCGTAAGCAGCAGAATGTACGACAGCCCTTTTGAGCCACGTATCGGCATAACATTCAAGCGTTTTATCGTCCCGCTCGAAAACAATGAATTGATATTCCTGAAATGCGACCAAACTGACCGTTGGTGGATAGAACTGCCATACGACAAAGCACGTACAATTCCGTACGGACCTACATATTTTGTTCCGTGCACAATTAGTGATTACGAGGAAGCACTTACAAATAAAATTCCCGACAGATGGTGGAATTCTTTTAAGAAATTAAGATAATGAATCAAAACGAATGTAGTTGTTGCGAACAGAAAAGCAAACAAAAGAGTGAAAGCAAGTGGTCTAAAATAGCGAACACGCTTTTCAACGAGTATGTCCTTATGGGTCTGTCCATGTTAGGTGCGTTTTATCTTGGGGACTATTTAGAAGGAGTTGCAATTGTTGTATTTTTTCTGGCAGGTGAATATTTTCAAGAAAGAGCAGTAAAAAAAGCTAAAAAGAATATTCAAAATCTTCTTGACATAAGACCCAAATTAGCGAGAGTTTTACGTGGAGATTTGGTAGAAGAAATTCGTTCGGAAGAAGTCGAAATCGGCGATGTTCTCGAAGTAAAAACAGGCGAAAGTGTCCCTGTTGATGGCATTCTCGAAGCAGATGTCGCGCTCTTTAATACAGCGGCACTGACGGGGGAAAGTGTGCCGAGAGTTTTACACAAGGGCGACAAAGTTCTTTCGGGAATGATTGCTTCGGACTGCGTAGTAAATATAACAGCCGAGAAAACGTTTGAAAACAGTGCGCTCTCGCGTATTCTTGAAATGGTACAAAACGCCACAGAGCGTAAGGCAGGGAGTGAAAAATTCATAAGAAAATTTGCCCGCATTTACACACCAATAATTTTACTGTCTGCAATTTTGGTCGCCACAATACCTGTTTTGCTCGGTTACGATTTTGACACGTGGCTCTACCGCGCACTTGTTTTTCTTGTAGCCTCTTGTCCGTGTGCGCTTGTAATAAGTATTCCGCTCGGCTTTTTTGGCGGGATAGGTCTTGCGTCAAGAAACGGAATATTGTTTAAGGGAAGCAATTATCTTGATGCGATAACAATGTTGGACACAGTCGTTTTTGACAAAACAGGAACACTCACAAAAGGCGTTTTTGATGTACAGACAATCGTGTCGGAGTATGGCGATTTATCACAGGAAACAGCGACTGGAAACGGGTCTTCTGAAAGCAAACGTGACGATTTATTGCGCAAGGCAGCGTCAATAGAGAAGTACAGCAATCATCCTGTCGCAAAGTCGATAGTTTTATACGCACAAAAAAACAATATAAGATTAGAAGTCGCGTCAGATGTAAAAGAAATGGCGGGACACGGCATTTGCGCAACAATTAACGGTGAAAAATGGATAGTCGGTAATACCCGTTTATTGAAACAAAATAACATATCATACCCATTAGAATTAGACAGCGTTGCAGAAACACTTGTCGTTTGCGCCTGTGATGGAAAATACTCAGGATATATCACCGTTGCAGACGAAATAAAAGACGATGCCATAGATGCCATCTGCGAACTCAAAAAATTAAAAATAAAAACCGCAATGCTTTCGGGCGACAAGAAAGCCATTGTAGAAAAAACGGCACAAACGCTAAGCATAGACAAATATTGGTCGGAGCTTCTGCCCGAAAACAAAGTTGAAAGATTTTCATACCTAAAAAAACTATTACCCAAAAACAAAAAAATCGCATTTGTCGGGGACGGTCTTAATGACGCGCCGGTTCTTGCGATAAGCGACATCGGAATAGCGATGGGCGGAGTCGGTAGCGATATGGCGATAGAAACTGCGGACGTGGTCATTCAAACGGATGCCCCATCCAAAATCGTTCAAGCAGTAAAAATAGGAAACATAACAAGAGGAGTTGTCAAGCAGAATATAACACTGTCGCTCGCCGTAAAATTCATAGTTCTCTTGCTCGGTATTCTGGGCATAGCCACCCTCTGGGAAGCAGTGATAGCAGACGTAGGAGTTGCATTTATCGCAATTCTAAATGCCGCAAGAATACTTGGAAAAAAAGTTTAGAATTGGGCGTTCCCCCGCCCCTCGCAAGCTCGTGGCGGGGTCGGGCTATCCGCTGCAATCTTTTTGCTAATGCACCTCAATCCACCGACACAGATAAAAGTCCGCAATTGTGTCATAAACAACCAATTAGCAAAAAGGATTTCCGCTACTATCCCTAACGCAGCCCACCAGCGATGGCAGCACCAAACGACGGCACGTGGCACAACACCAACAGAGTTCGGCAGCCCCCCCCGCCCACGCCGCTCGCCGCTTGCCCGCCCCGCCCGCGCTCAACACATCCCGCCCGCCCCCCCTCGCCCCGCCCACAGCCCAACAGCGGGGCAACCCCAAATAGGTATCCCGCAACCCAACGTCAATGAGTGTAGCGGGCACATTTATGTGAGCCATGTCGAGTGAAAATAGTTTTAATAATTTACAAACGTATGAATAAAATTTTGCTTCATTCTTGTTGTGCCCCCTGTTCCGCAGCCGTTTTAGAGTGGCTACTCAACAATAATTTTGTGCCAACATTATTTTATTACAACCCGAATATTTTTCCAAAAGAAGAATACGAAAAACGCAAAAACGAACTTACGCGCCATGCGCTAAGACTTGATGTAGAAGTTATAGACGGTGACTACAATCACGAAGAGTGGCTATCAACAGTGAAAGGATTGGAACACCTGCCAGAAAGAAGCATACGTTGCGAAAAATGTTTTGAAATACGTTTAAATAAAACAGCAGAAAAAACTGCACAGCTACATATTTCGCAATTTGCCACCACTCTCTCATCTTCACGTTGGAAAGACCTTGCGCAGATTTCTGACGCGGGAAATAAAGCCGCTGTCAAGTATGACAATGTTTCGTTTTTCGACAGAAATTGGCGCAAAGACGGCTTACAGCAGCGAAGAAACGAACTCATGAAAGAAAATAACTTTTATAACCAAATTTACTGCGGATGTGAATTTAGCGTACGGTAATATATCCATCGTCCATATCACAAAAATAAAAATATGATAGAAGTAAAAAACATCCATAAATCCTACGGTAATTTAGAAGTGCTAAAAGGCATAAATATTACCATAAATAAGCGAGAACTTGTGGCAATCACAGGTGCTTCTGGCGCAGGTAAGACCACACTATTGCAGATAATGGGAGGTTTAGAGAAGCCCGATACAGGCGAAGTTTTGATAAACGAAAAAAATATTTTTAATCTGTCTGCAAAGAATACCGCAAAATTCCGCAACAGTCAGATAGGATTTATATTCCAGTTTCACTACTTGCTTCCCGAATTTTCTATTCTTGAAAACATAATGCTTCCCGCACTTATAGGCGGTGTGTCAAAAAAGAATGCAGCCGAAAGAGCGAGAGAACTTTTATCTTTTCTTGGATTACAGGAGAGAGAAAATCATCGTCCGTCCGAAATATCTGGTGGTGAGAGTCAAAGAGTTGCGGTCGCGCGTGCAATAATAAACAATCCGCCCGTTGTTTTTGCTGACGAGCCAAGCGGTAATTTAGACACAAAGAACGCGGTCGCTCTCCACGAACTATTTTTTTCTTTAAGAGAGAAGTACGAACAAACATTCGTCATCGTCACTCACAACGATCATCTCGCCAAAATGTCCGACAGAAAAATCACAATGAAAGACGGCACAGTCACATCATAAATTTTTCCGCCCAAGCCGAAATGCCCGAAAGAAAAATTATAATGAAAGACGGCGTAGCTACATCATGTAAGTTCAATTAGAACAGTTATAATTTATGTTTGCTTAGCACCATGTTTCAATTACGAATTACGAGAACCGACAACAAGCATAAGCACAAACGGTATGCACAAACAACAACTGCGTCAGCAATAATTCTACATTCTAATCCGCGTCAGCCTAATTGACAATTGACAATTAACAATTGACAATTAACAGTTACTTGTTTCGGGAATTTGTGACGTTATATCCTATCAGGCGATAATTGGCATCGCCCGGGCGGCGGTAGTAGAGGAACAGGAAGTAGTCGTTTTCGGTGTCGTAGTAGGTGTTTTCAAAGTGGATAAAATCATCGGAGTTGCCTGTACGGACATCGTAAGTGTAGTCGTAAAAGCCTTGTTTCAGAAGAATTTCAAGAATATATTCGGCTCGGGCAGCATCATACTTCATAAGATATTCCGAAGATGTCTGCCACGCAGTGAAGTCACCCATTACATAAACTTCTGCGTTTGGAATATACGGCGAAGAAAGGAAAAAATGTACCATCGCATAATCGGCTTCAACATCGGAATTGCTTTGCCCTGCGGCTTTAATGACATACCGTCCGTTAATATCGTCCCTGTCGGAATATTCAGCACCGTGATAACTTTTGTCGGTATATAAATCAATATGTCGCAGATTTTCAAAAATCTCATTGCGCATAACGCCACGTGCAGTATATGTCAGCGGGCGAATATCGAAATTTCTGAACTCGTTTATTCCATAGAATGTGAGTGCGTCATTGAGTTCAAAAATTAAATTGTTTCCGTTTGAATAGTTGAGCGGGATATTGCGAGTAGTGCGAGGGTTGTAGTTTTGTTGGACAAGCAGTAAAATATTTTGCGTGTTCTGAATTGAAATAGACGGATCGACATTTGCATTTATTGAGAGTTCCTGCCTTGTGCGACTATATTCCACTCTGCGGGGAGAATTTATCTGAACATTAAATTGTGTTTTATTTTCATAGACTCTAAAGGGAACTTCGAGAAGTATTTTTTCTGAATTGTCGGCATCGTAAATTTGTGCGATGTAATTACCTGAAATACGCGGACTGACATATTGGTCGGGGATAGAAAAGGAATGATGAACATAATTTACTCTCGTGTTGAATGAAAGCTCCGAAGAATGAATTTCTGCTTCGTTAATTCCTGTGGCATACTCTTGCTGCTTGAGTTCTGACGGCGACCAGTCGGGGTTGCAATATATAAGGCGGTAGCGCAGGGTATATGGTGCTTCTGTCAAGTCGTCAAACCCTATTTGAAGTGCTTCGCTGCCACCAAGCTCAATGGCGCGAGAGGCGGGAGTGACCGTTACCGAGCGGAAAAATCCACCGTCCGCAGAGGTTGATGTAAAACCTTGCGTCAGCCACAGTATGGCTGATAATAAAATTAAAAGTTTCTTCATTGATAGACTTGACTGTCAAATATACGCTAAATTTTTGAATTACGCATGGATGGATAAAAATTTTGATGTTTCACAAGGATTTAAATAGTGGAAATTTTCCACAAGTTCCTTTTCACCACGCTTGCAAAAGTATCCGCTATTGTTGTCATTAATAATCTGTTTAAAAATCGTTATCTTTGCAACCTTTCTCAGATTAACGATGAATATTAGAAATTTTTGCATTATTGCACATATAGATCACGGTAAGAGTACTTTAGCTGACCGTTTATTGGAGCGTACAGGAGCTGTTGGTGCGCGTGATTTGCAGGCGCAGGTGCTTGACGATATGGATTTGGAGCGTGAACGCGGTATTACGATTAAGAGTCACGCTATTCAGATGAAGTATGGGGAATATGTTCTTAATTTGATTGATACTCCGGGTCATGTGGACTTCTCTTATGAGGTCTCCCGGTCTATTGCTGCGTGTGAGGGTGCATTGCTTATTGTTGATGCAACGCAAGGTATTCAGGCTCAAACAATTTCCAATTTATATTTAGCACTCGAACACGATTTGACAATAATTCCGGTGCTCAACAAAATGGATATGGAAAATGCTATGCCAGAGGAAGTTAAGGATCAAATTGTGGATTTGCTTGGCTGCGACCGCGATGATATTATTGAGGCGAGTGGGCGTACAGGACTGGGGATAGAGGAGATTTTACACGCAATAATTGAGAAAATTCCTGCTCCAAAAGGCGACCCGAAAGCACCGCTGCAAGCACTTATTTTTGACTCTGTCTTTAACCCGTTTAGAGGTATTATTTCGTATTTTAGAATTTTTAATGGCACACTTAGCAAGGGTGATGCGGTAAAGTTTTTTCATACGGATAAAGAATATAATGCGGATGAGATAGGTATTCTTGGTTTTAAGCCTCAACCTGTGCAGACACTTGAAGCGGGTGATGTCGGCTATATTATTTCGGGTATTAAAACGAGCGCGGAAGTAAAAGTCGGTGATACTATCACTCACGTGGGACGCCCTACAGACAGGGCGATAGAGGGTTTTGAAAATGTAAAGCCAATGGTGTTTGCTGGTATTTATCCCATTACGCCAGATGACTATGAAGATTTGCGTGCTTCGATAGAAAGGCTACAACTTAACGATGCTTCGCTGACATTTGAGCCTGAAAGTTCAATGGCTCTTGGGTTCGGTTTCCGTTGTGGCTTTCTTGGGTTGCTGCACATGGAAATTATTCAGGAACGGCTTGAGCGCGAATTTAATATGGACGTGATTGCTACCGTCCCGAATGTATCTTTCAAAGTTACTAATACGAAAGGTGAGGTTATAGATATTCATAACCCATCGGGAATGCCTGAACCAAACTATATTTCGCTTATTGAAGAGCCGTATATTCGTGCGCAAATAATTTCAAAGAGTGAATATGTCGGTGCGATTATGAAACTTTGTATAGATAAGCGCGGTATATTGAAAAATCAGGTTTACCTCACTGCCGACCGCGCCGAGCTTACGTTTGAGATGCCGCTTTCCGACATTGTTTTTGATTTTTACGACAGGCTAAAAAGTATTTCAAAAGGGTATGCATCTTTTGATTATTCGCCCGCAGGATACCGTCCGTCCAAGTTGGTGAAGTTAGAAATTTTACTTAATGGCGAAACTGTTGATGCGCTTTCTGCTTTGATATATGTTGATAATGCGTACGATTTTGGACGAAAAATTTGCTTGAAACTAAAAGATTTGATACCTCGTCAGCAGTTTGATGTGGCTATTCAGGCGGCTATTGGCGCAAAAATTATTGCTCGCGAAACTGTTAAGGCAGTGAGGAAAGATGTTACCGCGAAGTGCTATGGTGGCGATATTACACGTAAGCGGAAGTTGCTTGAGAAACAGAAAGAGGGGAAGAAGCGTATGAGGCAGGTTGGTAGCGTGGAAGTCCCACAGAGTGCGTTTTTGGCGGTGTTGAAGTTGGATTAAGGGGAACTATGGTTCATCAGGCTATGGTTCATCAGGCTGTGGTTCATCGGGCTATGGTTCATCAGATTAAAACATAAATAATATATGACAGAAATACGAACACGTTTTGCACCAAGTCCTACAGGCTTTATGCATATCGGCAATTTGCGCACGGCACTCTACTGCTACTTATATGCGCGTCATAATAATGGAAAATTTATTCTTCGCATTGAAGATACCGACCAGCAGCGTCAGGTAGAAAATGCCGTTGAAGTTATTTACAACACACTGCTACTGTCAGGTCTTGTGCACGATGAGGGTCCTGATGTTGGCGGCTCGTACGGTCCATACGTGCAGAGCGAGCGCAAAACAATTTATGCAAAATATGCACAGCAACTTATTGAAAAAGGAGCGGCGTATTATTGTTTCTGCGGTAAAGAGCGTCTTGACAGCCTTGTCGATGAAAGTGGCACACGCAAGTACGACAAGCATTGTTTGCACTTGTCCCCGCAGGAAATTTCAGATAATTTAGCTTCAGGTATTCCTTACGTAATCCGTCAGAACGTCCCACTCGACGGCACGACAACTTTTATCGACCAAGTGTATGGCGAAATTACCGTTGAAAATAAAGAGTTGCACGATAATGTTTTGATGAAGTCGGACGGTCTTCCCACTTATAATTTTGCCAATGTGGTGGACGATCATCTGATGGAAATATCTCACGTTTTTCGCGGGATGGAATATCTTTCAAGCACTCCGAATTACAATCTTTTATACAACGCTTTCGGGTGGGAAATTCCACAATATGTACATCTTCCACATATAATGAGGGATAAAAGTCATAAGTTAAGCAAACGTCAGGGTGACGCGAACTTTGAAGATTTTTACAATAAGGGATATTTGCCCGAAGCGATATTAAATTATGTGGCATTATTAGGCTGGAATCCCAAGACAGAACAGGAACAATTTTCGCTCGAAGAACTTGTTCAACTATTTGATATTGCGGGTATTTCAAAGAGTTCTGCAATTTTTGACCCTGTTAAACTGCGTTGGCTAAACGGACTTTATATTAAAGAAATGGATGTAGATGAGTTTCTCACTCGCGCTTTGCCTTTTTATAGAACTGTTAAAACTCCTGTCAGTATAGCATTATTGAGCACACTACTGCAAAGCCGTATAGGTGCGTTTACTGACATCCCTGAAAAAATCGCTTTTATTGATAATTATGACAACTACGATTTAGCACTTTTTGAAAATAAAGATGCCAAAACAACTCTTGATATGGCACGACAGACACTGCCTGTTGTACTTAACGCTTTGAGAGATTTGCAGCAGTGGACAAACGAGGCTATATTTTCTCTATATTCCACGCTAACTGAAACGCTTGGTATAAAGAAAAAGCAATTGTTATGGATTGTTCGTATTGCCCTTACAGGACACGCGTCCACGCCTTGCGGTGCTTCGGAAATGTGTGTCTTGATTGGAAAAAAATTATCATTAAAACGGCTTGAAGAAACAGTTGAACGGTTGTAAATTACCATCTGGAATGTAGGTGCGTAAAATTCAAAGTTTAAAGAAACAGCGGTTGTAAATTACCTCCAAAATACCTATATTTGCACTTCGCGTTCAAAGAGGCCCATTCGTCTATCGGCTAGGACATGAGATTCTCATTCTCAAAAGAGGAGTTCGATTCTCCTATGGGCTACATCTGTCATATATGAGTTCAATTCTCGTAGTGGCAACATCCTAATCCTCACTTATGAAACAAAAAATATTTAGTACCATCCTTATCGTACTGCTTGGTCTTTCGGCAAATATACAAGCAGGTGCGCAGGAAAAAAAGTCCTATCAGGTTGGACTTATCGCTTTTTACAATTTAGAAAACATTTTTGACACTGTTGATGATCCGGTCAAAATTGATGAACAATTTTTGCCTGACGGTTCTTATGGCTGGAATACTTTAAAGTATATGTCCAAGCTGAAAAATATGTCCGAAGCTATCGCTAATATTGGCGGGAAAGTTGGTGGTCAGGATATTCGTTGCCCTTGGGTAGTAGGTGTGAGCGAAGTAGAAAATATAGATGTCTTAAATGATTTGATAGTGCAACCCGCACTCAAAAAATATGATTTTGGCGCAGTACTCGTTGAGGGACCTGATTTTCGCGGGATAGACGTAGGACTTATTTATCAAAAATCTAAATTCAGGGTTTTAAATACTCAATCTGTTCCGACAATAGATCCAGATTATCCGGGATGGAAGACCCGTGACCAACTCGTAGTTCAGGGCATTTTCATGGATGATACAGTATATATTATCGTGATGCACTGGCCCTCTCGCTCTGGTGGCGAAAAAAAGAGTGAGCCGAAACGTGTGATAGCTGCTTCTACGTGCCGCTCTATTGTTGATGCAATCTTTGCAGAAAATCCTAATGCTAATATTATTGCTATGGGTGACCTTAATGACGATCCCACCAACAGGAGTGTTTACGAAGTGCTTAATGCACCAAAAGTTGATGATGCCGCAGAGCTGCAGCCAAATCAATTATTCAATCCTTTCTACAAAATATTCGCAAAAGAAGGTGTCGGCACACTTGCGTATCGTGGCAATTGGAATTTATTCGACCAAATTATAGTATCAAAAAATCTCACAGGGAAAGACCGTTCGCATGTAAAGATGCTTGGTGCGCGTGTTTTCAATGATGAAGGGCTAAAAGCACAAGAAGGTCAGTACAAAGGCTATCCTCTACGCACCACTGCCAGTGGCGTGTGGCTTAACGGTTTTAGTGATCACTTTCCTACATATCTCATTATGGTAAAGGAAAAATAATCCTTAGTTGGAAATTTACATCTTATTGTTAATCAAAAATTTACTAAATAGTTTTTATGAAGTTTAATCCAACTATTGTTTCGGCAGAAGAAGCCGTCAAAGTCGTTAAAACTAACGATCGCGTTCATCTCCATTCGGTTGCCTGTGCACCGCAAAAACTCATTCAAGCACTCTGTGAAAGAGGTCGCAGAAAAGAACTTAAAAATGTACGTTTGCAACATTTGCATACCGAAGGACCTGCTCCGTACGCAGGCGCGGAGTTCGAGGGTGTTTTTCAACTCGAATCATTTTTTGTGGGACATAATGTTCGCAAAGATACTCAGGCTGGCTACGCCGACTACATTCCGATTTTTCTTTCGGAAACGCAGCGTTTAATACGCGAAGGCTACTGCCGTCCCAACGTAGTGATGGTGCAGGTTTGTCCTCCCGACAAGCATGGTTACGTGTCGCTCGGAACATCTGTCGATTGTACGCTCGCCGCAGTAGAAACTGCCGACACTGTTATCGGCGTTATAAACAAAAACATTCCTCGCGCCTTTGGTGATGCAATGATACCGATGAGCATGATTGATATTTGGTGCGAAGACGATACTCCGCTTCTCACTTCTACGCCCGCTCCTGCAAGCGAAATAGAGATTGCAATAGGTAAAAACGCCGCCGCTCTCATTGAAGATGGAGCGACTCTCCAGATGGGCATTGGCGCAATTCCTAACGCGGTGCTTTGTCAGCTTGGCAACCATAAAAATCTCGGTGTCCATACTGAAATGTTTGCAGACGGTATTCTTCCGCTCGTAGAAAAAGGTGTAGTAAATGGTGCTGCAAAAAAGATAGACAAAGGCAAAATCGTCTCCACGTTCCTTATGGGCAGCAAAGAAGTTTACGATTTTATTGACGACAATCCGGGTGTACTCATGATGGATGTCGGCTACACAAACAGTGAATTTATAATTGCGAAAAATCCGCGCGTTACCGCGATAAATTCTGCTATTCAGATAGATATTACAGGTCAGGTTTGCGCCGATTCTATTGGAACGAAATTTTTCTCAGGAGTAGGCGGGCAGGTTGATTTTATACGTGGTGCGTCTTTGAGTGAGGGGGGGAAAGCGATTATTGCCATGCCCTCTGTTACGAATAAAGGTATAAGCAAAATCGCTCCTGTCCTTGATTTGGGGGCAGGCGTTGTGACGACACGCAACCACATTCATTGGGTTGTCACTGAACACGGTGCTGTAAACCTTTATGGGAAGACGTTGCAGGAGAGAGCCATGTTGATGATTTCAATCGCTCATCCCGACCATCAGGAAACTTTGGACAAGGCTGCGTTTGAGCGTTTTGGACCTCATTTTCACTTCGTGGGCTAAGGCTTATACTTCGACGTACCAAGCACTTCTGCCGTTTCCGCCTTAAAAAGCGCATCCCAATTTTTATCGGTATTATCAAGATAGCGACTAACGAGTCGCAAGCCGACAAATTGCGATAAGCGGGCGGGTGCTCCCTCTAATACATTACCGCTGGGACCATCATTTATAAATTTTCGGATACGATTATAATCGCTTTCGTAAATAAGATTTTCTTTTGCAAGATACTCCCACAACTTACCTTCATTCTTCTTGCACCACGCCCATTCAGCAGGAGTGTAACCAAGAAGAATATGCTCTTTCGTATCGGGTAATACAGATTGCATAAAACATATTATTTTTCCATCCGCGACAATGTGGTCCAACAACGTTCTCGTCTGCTTGCGTTCAATAAGTTTTATACCTGTATAGCGAGCAACATCAGGCATAAGATATTCGGGGGAAAGTCGTGCGGAAATATATCTTTGGATACCAAAAGCACTGTACTGTTCCACGTTGTCTGGCACATAAAGATCAAGTCCAATCCAGAGAATACTGTCGAAATAAAATACGCGATTTTGAACGTCAAAAAACGAGATATAAGTATAGACATCAGGATTTTTGAATGACGGAAAAACTTTGCGGGTATTATCAAAAACATTTGCAAGTTCAACCCCGATTTTTTTGTCGTCATAATACGTTTTAGCGATTTTTCCCCACACCGCCCTTATCTGTTCGTCATTTTTAAATTCTTTTATCTGACGGATATTTGCGGTGTCCGAAAGGTCTGCTCCTTGCAGAAAGACCCAATATTCGTCCTGTAATTTTTGCAATTCAGTTGCAATGCTGTCCTGCGACATATCCATAATAGCCTTGTCGTAACGGTGTATTGTAACAGGTGTAACATCTGCGGACTTACAGGATACGTAAGCCACAAGCGACAGTATAAAAGAAAACAGTAAAGAAGTTTTCTTGATGACAGTGTAATTCATTCTGCGAAATTATAAATTATCCGAATAAAAACAAACTTTACAGGGCATATTTGCAATTTGAGGTTTAATAACGAACAAACTTTATAATTCCAATTTATCCATTTTTTTGTGGGCACTTTTGCAATTTGAGGTGCTGATTACAAATTACTAACAATTTATAGCCTCAAATTGCAAATGTGCCATAATATGCACAAATAACAAGTGTGTCAGCTATAATTCTACATTCTAAATTCTACATTCTACATTCTACATTCTAACTGCGTCAGCAATAATTGACAATTAACAATTAACAACTGACCTCCACTCGCCGATAGTGCGAGTCTTGTTGTCGAACGCAACGCCAATCTTTATGATTTTCTTGCCCGAAGCGAGATACGGAGTGGCATAACCGTTTTCTTCTATCTGTTGTAATGCTTCTTCGGCTGTGGCACTGTCGGTGAGCTTGAACTCGAATATGTAAACAATATCTTTTGTTTCTACAA